>JAEYUT010000227.1 GCA_023432305.1 Actinomycetes bacterium | reverse complement strand
ATCCCACGAGCGACGACGAGATGCTGGCCGGCCTGCTGCGCGGTCAGGACTATCTGCACTCCTACGGGATCACCTCCTGGCAGGACGCCATCATCGGCGCCTACGCCGACCTCATCGACGGCGGCCCCACCTACGTGCGCGCGGATCGCGAGGGGCTGCTCACGGGACGGGTCGTCGGTGCGCTCTGGTGGGATCGCACGCAGGGCCTCGAGCAGATCCCCTCGCTCGTCGAGAAGCGCGCCGCGTACCGCAGCAGCCGCTTCTCGGCGACGAGCATCAAGATCATGCAGGACGGCGTGGCCGAGAACTTCACCGCCTCCATGCTCGAGGCGTACCACGACGGCCACGGTCACCCCACCGACAACTCGGGCATCTCGTTCGTGCCACCCGAGATCCTGAACGAGGCCGTGCCGCAGCTGGACGAGCTCGGATTCCAGGTGCACTTCCATGCGATCGGCGACCGCGCGGTGCGGCAGTGCCTCGATGCCGTCGAGCGCGCGATCGAGCGGAACGGCCGGTGGGACAACCGTCACCACATCGCGCACATCCAGGTGATCCACCCGGACGACGTGCCCCGTTTCCGCGCCCTCGGCGTCGCCGCGAACATGCAGTCGTACTGGGCGACGCTCGAACCGCAGATGATCGAGCTGACGCTGCCGTTCCTCGGCGAGCAGCGCAGCGCCTGGCAGTACCCGTTCGGCGACCTGCAGCGCGCCGGCGCGGTACTCGCGGCGGGAAGCGACTGGTCGGTCTCGACCCCCGATCCGCTCGCAGCGATCCACACGGCAGTCAACCGGACTGCGGCGCCCGGGCACGAAGACGGCGACTACGAGCCGTTCCTGCCGCATCAGGCGATCGATCTCGCCGCCTCGCTCACCGCCTACACGGCAGGATCGGCCTGGGTGAACCACCGCGACCACGACACGGGCACGATCGAGGTGGGCAAGCTCGCCGACCTCGTGGTGCTCGACCGCGACCCCTTCGAGGGCCCCGCCGACCAGATCGGTGCGACCCGAGTGCTGCAGACCTTCGTGGACGGCACGCGCGTCTACGCGGCGCCCGACGCGTAGACCGCGGAACGGCTACGCGGGTGCGGTTGCCGCGTTCGCGACGACCGCGAGCACAGCCTCCCCGTAGGCTTCGAGCTTCTTCTCGCCGACGCCGGAGATCTCCGCGAGCTGCTCGATGCTCGTGGGCTCGGTGAGGGCGATGCCGCGCAGGGTCGCATCGCCGAAGACGATGTAGGCGGGCACACCCTGCTCGCGGGCGACCTCCGCCCGCCATGTCCGCAGCGCCTCGAACAGCGGCTGCGCCGTCTCGGGAAGCTCCGCTCCCGCCTTGCGCTTCGCGGACTTCGCGACCTTCTCCGGCTCGCGCCGCAGCTTCACGGGCCGTGAGCCGTCGAGCACCGCGGCCGAGGCCTCGGTGATGACGAGCGTGCCGTAGCCGTCCGAGTTCACCGCGAGCAGACCCTGCGCGAGCAGCTGCCGCACGACGCCGCGCCACTCCTGCTCGCTGATCTCGGTGCCGATGCCGAAGGTGCGCAGCTCGTCGTGACGCTGGCTGCGCACGCGATCCGTCTCGCGCCCCAGCAGGATGTCGATGAGGTGGCCTGCGCCGAAGCGCTGATTGCGCTCGCGCTGCAGGCGCACGATCGTGGAGAGCAGCTTCTGGGCGGGGACGGTGCCGTCCCACGCCTCAGGCGGGTTGAGGCACGTGTCGCAGTTGCCGCACGGTCCCGACTCCTGGCCGAAGTAGTTCAGCAGCTGCACCCGGCGGCACTCGACCGTCTCGCAGAGTGCGAGCATCGCGTCGAGGTGCTGTGAAGCGCGGCGCTTGAATGCCGCGTCTCCCTCGGATTCCTGGATCATGCGGCGCTGCTGCACGACATCCTGCAGGCCGTACGCGAGCCAGGCGGTCGACGGCAGGCCGTCGCGCCCTGCACGCCCGGTCTCCTGGTAGTACCCCTCGACGGACTTCGGCAGATCGAGGTGGGCGACGAAGCGCACATCCGGCTTGTCGATGCCCATGCCGAACGCGATCGTCGCGACCATGACGATTCCGTCGTCGCGCAGGAATCGCGCCTGGTTGCGGGCGCGCACGCTCGCGTCGAGACCAGCGTGGTACGGCAGCGCCTGGATGCCGGCGCCCACGAGCGCCTCCGCGGTCTTCTCGACGGACGCACGCGAGAGGCAGTAGACGATGCCCGCGTCGCCCGGGTGCTCGGTGCGGATGAGCTGCAGCAGCTGCTGCAGCGGCTGGGTCTTGGGCTCGATGCGGTACTGGATGTTGGGGCGGTCGAAGCTCGAGACGAACTTCTTCGCGCTCTGCAGCCCGAGCCGCTCCACGATCTCGCGGCGAGTCGCGTCGGTGGCGGTGGCGGTGAGGGCGATGCGCGGCACGCTCGGCCAGCGCTCATGCAGGATCGAGAGCCCCAGATAGTCGGGGCGGAAGTCGTGGCCCCATTGCGAGACGCAGTGCGCTTCATCGATCGCGAAGACCGAGATCTCGAGGCGATCGAGCAGCTCCCGCGCGGACTCGAGCTTCAGCCGCTCGGGCGCGAGATAGAGGATGTCGACCTCGCCCGCCAGGAGCTGCGCCTCGACGAGGCGCCGGGTGTCGGCATCCTGGGTGGAGTTGAGGAACGCGGCGCGCACGCCGAGCGCCTCGAGCGCGTCGACCTGATCCTGCATGAGCGCGATGAGGGGAGAGATGACGACGCCCGTCCCCGGGCGCACCAGCGCGGGGATCTGGTAGCAGAGCGACTTGCCGCCGCCCGTCGGCATGAGCACGACCGCGTCGCCGCCTGAGACCACCTGCTCGATGATGGCCGCCTGGTCGCCCCGGAACGCGGAGTAGCCGAAGACACGGTGCAGCACGTCGGGGGCTGTGGGCATGCGTCCACGCTACTCGGGACGGCCGACGTGTCCCCCGGTACCCGACAGGTCTGACCACCCAGATCCCCGGAATTCCGGGCTTTCTGGACAACTCGCTCCGCTTCTCCTGCCCCCCGTTCGGGGACATTCCGGACACTGTCCAGTGTCGTTACCTTCGAAGCAAGGTAACCGGACATCTGGGGGGAAGTCCGGAGCGGGGCCCGCCGTCGGGGGGCGGTGGGCCCCGCACCTTTCATCGAACCCCAGGCCAGCGGCTCGCACCGCGGAGACGGTCCGCGGTGCCCCACGGCGCCGCGGACCGTCGTGCGTCTGTCGCTAGATCACCACCACGAGCGACGGCCAGCTGAGCGAGCTGCGGAACCCGTCTCCCGAGAACTGCGCCGTCAGCAGGTGCAGTCCGCGCGAGAGCCTCGGCAGCTTCACCGAGAGCTTCCCGTTGTCGGCCGCCGTCACATCGACCGTCGCGATCACCTTCAGCCCGTCCCGGATCGTGACGGTGCCGACGGGCTTCGATCGGTCGTCCGCCGACACCGTGACGCTGTAGGTGATGTTGCCGCCGAACGACAGCAGCGGAGCCGACGCGCTCGTGCCGGTGCCGATGCGCGCCGGAGGAGTCACCTGCGCCACCTCGACGGGCAGGTCGATCGCCGTGCCGCCCGGGCCCGTGATCGTGAGCGGCACCGTGCCCGAGAGCCCCGCCGGGATCGTGAACGCGATCGTCGCCTGACCCTGGCTGTCGAAGACATCCGTCAGCGCGAACTCCATCGGCGCCGAGCCCAGCACCTGGTCGCCCTGCAGGATCGCAGCCTCGCCCGTCGTCGGACCACCGGCGCTGAAGGCCAGACCCCGCAGCTGCGCGGTCACCTGCTCACCCGGCTGGTAGGCGGTGCCGTCGGCGGGCGGAGTGAGGGCTGCCGAGACGGCACGCTGCTCGAGCTTCGGCGCCACCGGCGAGTTCGCGCCGATGTAGGCCACGAAGGCATCGAGATCGATGCGCCCCGAATCCACCTTGCCCGTGCCCAGCGTGAACGCGGAGAAGGCGTCGCCACCCGCGGCGAGGAACGAATTCGTCACGACCGTGAAGCTCTGATCCGGCTGCACCGGCTCCCCGTCGAACGACATCGCGAGGATGCGCTCCCCCTGGGCCCGATCCGGGTCCGCCACGTACTCGAAGCCCTCCGAGAGCCCGAGCTTGAGGAACGGGCGCGGCTCGCCCGCCGGCTGCCACTGCTGCTCCAGCACCTGCTTGAGCTGCGCGCCGGTGAGCTCGATCGTCACCAGGGTGTTCGCGAACGGCTGGATCGCGGCCGCCTCCGCATAGGTGACGTTGCCGTCCGGGTCGTGTGAGGCGCTCGAGGCGTACAGCAGGCTGCCGCGGATGCCTCCCGGGTTCATGATCGCGATCTGCGTTCCGAGATCGGCGGTGGCGGCGAGCTGCGCGTCGGCGATGAGGTTGCCGAGCGGCGACTCGCTGCCCCGGTTCTCGGCACCCGCGGCGGTGGCACCGCGCGGGATGTCCTGCACGATCGATCCGAGCGACACGTTGCCGAGCTCCTTGGCGACGTTCACCGCATCCGCCACGATCTGCGCGACCTCGGGGTCGGGCGGGAACGCACCGGGCAGGTCGTGCAGGGTCGACTCGATCGTCACCTCGCCCGTCTCCGGGTCGAACACCACCCGCGAGTGCGCGTACATCGCGCCGTACTGGCCCGCCGAGAGGACGGGACGCGTGCGGTCGGTGCCGGGGATCGCCACCTCGTGGTTGTACGCGAGGTGGGTGTGACCGGAGACGATCATGTCGATCTTGGCGCTCGCGCCCGTGACGAGCCGGCCGAAGTCGGACTCGTCGGTGGCCGAGGAGATGGCGGGCGTCGCCGCCCCCTCGTGCACGAGCAGCACGAGCACATCCGCCTCGCCGTTCGCGGCGTCCCCATCGGAGAGCTGCTCAGCCACCCGGTTCACCTCGGGCACGACCTCGCGCACGTCGAGGCTCGCGATCCCGTCAGGGCTCACGAGGCTCGGCAGATCCTCGGTGACGGCGCCGATGAAGCCGATCGTCACGCCCTGGAAGGTGCGCAGCTCGTACTCCTGGTACGCAGGCTGCCCCGTGCCGCGGTCGTACAGGTTCGCGGCGAGGTAGGGCCACTCCGCCTCCTGCAGGATGCGGTCGTCGACATCCGCTCGTCCCTTGTCGAACTCGTGGTTGCCGAAGGCGCTCGCGTCGAGCCCGATGGCGTTGAGCGCGTCGATCGTGGGCTGGTCGTTCTGAATGAACGACGTGAAGGTGGAGGCGCCGATCAGGTCGCCCGCACCCACGAAGAGCGTGTTGGGGTTGGCGGCCTCGTAGCTGCGCACCATGCCGCCGAGAACCGCGGCCCCGCCGATTCCCGCAGCCGCCTCGAGGCGCCCATGGAAGTCGTTGATGCTGAGCACGTCGATCGTCACCGGCTCGCGGTCGGCCGAGACGCCCACGAGGATCGGGTCGTGATCGCTTGAACGGTACGGGCTCGTGCCATCGGTGGCGCCGTAGGCGTAGCCGCGGTCGCTCCACTCGGGCGAGTTGATGCCCCAGACGCCCACGCCCGTGATCGACTGCGCGAGCGATCCGGTGACGAGTGCGTGATCCAGGGAGCCGAGCTCGCCGTTGAACGTGTAGGTGTACTGCCCGTCGGTGCGCTCGGCGACGAGGTCGACGAGACCCGCCTCCCGGAAGACCTGAATGGGATCCTCTTCGCTATAGGAGTTGAAGTCGCCCATCAGGATGACATCGCTGCTCTTGGTGGGGTCGGCTGCGATCGCGTCGACGAAGCCGACCAGTCGCTGCGCCTGTGCGACGCGCTCCGCGTTGAAGAAGCCCTGGCCATCAGCCGGCTCCGGCGCCGTGCTGCCCGACGGCGGGCTCTTCGACTTGAAGTGGTTCACGACGACCGTGATGAGGCGGCCCGAGTCGAGCGCGAAGGTCTGCGCAATGGGCGTGCGGGCGATGTCCCACGTCGCGTCGATGTCGGCGAAGCTGTCGCCGACCGGCTCGACCACCGACGGCTTGAAGATGATCGCCGTCATGATGATGTCCTCGGCGCCCGGCGTCTGCAGGGCGGCTGGCGTGCGCACATAGTCCCAGGCGCCCGCGCCCGCCGCTGCGTTGAGGCCCGCGACGAGGTCGGCGAGCGCCTCATCCGGCGCCTCGCCCAGTTCGACCGAGTTCTCGATCTCCTGCAGCGCGACGACATCCGCGCCCAAGCCGTTGATCGCGGCGACGATCTTCGCCTTCTGCTTCGCGAACTGCTCTGCGTTGGCCGCACCGCGCGCCTGACCGCCGAAGGTCGTGAAGTAGTTGAAGACGTTGAAGGTGCCGAACTGCACATCGCCGCCCACCTCGGGGGCGGACTCAGGACGCGGATCGAGGGTCTCGAACGTCGGCTTGTAGCTCGCGTCGCTCGCATCGGTGAGGGGCAGCTGCGGCTGGAGGCGCCACGCGTCGAACCCGTAGCCGAGGATCATCGGCTTCTCGGGCGCGATGAAGCGGTCGCCGTTGCGGACGACCGTGTCGGCGGTGAAGTACGGCTGCTCGCCCACGTGCTGGGAGTTGTCGACGCGGATGCTGTAGCCGTCGTCGACGATCAGGCGCCGGGCGAGGTTGGCAGCGGCGATCGCATCCGCCTCAGGCCCCGCATCGGCGACCTCGGTGGACTTCACGAGCTCGCCGCCCGCGGAGAGCCACAGCGATCCGAAGCTGAACAGCTCGTGGCTGGACGCGAGACGGTAGTCGCCGGTCGGCTGCACGAGCATGCCCTCGAAGGCTTCACGCGCTCCGCCGACGACGCTGTCGGGGAGCGGTGTCGCCGCCGGGAGCCCGGCGGCAACCTGGATGGTCTCGAAGGCACCTGCGGTGGTGGCCGTGATCTGCGTCTGCCCGTTGTTCTCGCCGGCGACGCCGGTGACGCGCACGAGATCGCCGACGGCGACCTGCGGGTACGCGTTGTTGACGTAGACGAAGATGCCGTCGCTCGCCCCGGGAGTCGCGTCGGCGTCACCCCCCGATCCCGCCGTCTGCAGGTAGAGGCCTCGGTAGTTGGAGGGGGCCGCGTAGTAGCCCGTCACGACGCCCTCGACCGTGACGACCTGGCCGCTGAGCGGAGTCGAAGCTCCCGTGCCCTGCACGTCGGCGATCGTGTGGGTGACCTCGGCGGCTGCCACCGGAGTGGCGGCGAGTGCGGTGAGTGCGAGGGACGCGGCCGCAGCTGATGCGACTGATGCGAGGGTGCGCCGGGGTCGATGCGCGCGCTGCCGAGCCAAAGCTGTCATATGAGGGTTCTCCGTTGTTCGGTGGACGACGCTGTCCATAAGAACCCCCCGTTGGGGGGTAGACCCACCCTTATATGAAAGGAGCCTGTGCAC
>JAEYUT010000149.1 GCA_023432305.1 Actinomycetes bacterium | reverse complement strand
GAGTAGGTGCGCCCTCCCAGGCTCCAGACGGCCACGCGCTCGGTCTCGAGCACGTCGATGACCGCGACATCCACAGGCTGCCGTCTGCCGTCACGCCAGCGGAGGACGACCGCGGCGATCAGAAACGGCATGCCAGCGGCGAGTCCCACAATCGAGAGCAGCTCGGCGATCATCCCGACCACCTCGAGCGGGCTCATCTGTGCGCCTCGTCCCGCGAGCGAAGCGCGGCGATCATGTCGTGGTGCCTCTGCACGGGCTGCGCCTTCTTCTGATTCACGGTCAGGGCATCCTACGTTGCCGTGCTCAGTGAATAGGGGAGCATCGGATCCTCGAGTACGGCGTGCGGTTCGGGGTGCGGCGGCCGGCGCAGACGCAGCGGGCTCGGCTCAGTCGCCCATCCGCTCGCGCCAGCCGGGGAGGTCTCGATCGAACGCCCGGAGCAAGAATGCGGGGGGCGTCGGCTCACCGGTCACTGCGCGCACGGCGTTGACGAATACCGTGCGGATCGTGTTGGCGGGGGCTGTCGGCCGATCGAGCGCCAGGACCGGCCCCCCGCGATGGACGTCGTACGTCGAGCGCGGTCGGTACGTGATCCATCTCGCGGTCGGGCAGGCTGCTGCAGGATCGATGCGTAGAACGCCTGCGTGTCGTCTACGAAAGCCACCTGCGCGCGCGTGAGAGGCAGCTCGAACCCCGCGCCTTGTTCGCCGCGAACGTGCGATGCCGGATCCAGCCATCGCGGCAACTCGTAGCCGAGGACCTCAGGCGGGCCACCAATGGTTCGCCGGAACCATTCGCTGACCCGCTCCTGGTCGCCGACGCCCTGGGCGTGTACGCCAGCCCTTCGCGCGCGCTCAGCGAACCGTTCGAGGCGCTCCTGCTGCCCCGCGACGAACCACTCGCGGATCTCGTCCTGCTCAGCCCTGCTGAGCGCCGCCATGTCTCTCACGTGCTCACGGCACCCAGATCATGGAGGGATGCCGTGCTCCTTCAGCAGAGCCAGCAGCCGACCGTGTCCCGTCTGTCTATCGACTGCACCGCCTCTGCACAGACTCCGCCGCTACTCTGGCATCCGGAGCCCGCACCCGGGTTCGCGGACGAGGGAGCAGTACCCGCACCGGACAAGACTGACTCAGAAGGTTCGCCATGGAATGGCTGATTCTGATCGCTTCCGGGATGCTCGAAGCAGTCTGGGCTTCTGCGCTCGCGGCGTCGAAGGGGTTCCGCCGCATCGGCCCCAGCATCCTGTTCGTCGTCGCGATGGTCGCCAGCATGGCGGGCCTCGCCTTCGCGATGACAGCCATCCCCACCGGCACCGCCTACGCCGTGTGGGTGGGCATCGGCGCGACGCTCACCGTGATCTGGGCGATCGTGTCGGGGCAGGAGCGCGCGAGCGTCGCCCGCATCCTGCTGCTCGGGGTGCTCGTGGGCGCCGTCATCGGCCTCAAGGTGGTGAGCTGACGGTGCCGTGGATCATCCTGCTTCTCAGTGCCGTGCTCGAAGCGGTGTGGGCGACGGCGCTCGGATACTCGGACGGCTTCCAGTTCCCGGTCCCGACGATCGTGTTCGCGGTGGCCGTGACGCTCAGCATGCTGGGCCTCGGGTGGGCCGCGAAGACTCTGCCGATCGGCACCGCCTACGCGGTGTGGACGGGTGTGGGTGCCGCGCTCACCGTGTGCTGGGCGCTGCTCGTGGGCGATGAGCAGCCGTCGGTGTGGAAGCTGGTGTTCATCGCGCTCATCGTGGGTGCGGTGATCGGCCTGAAGCTCGTGCCGACGAAACCCGGCCCCCGCGACGCGACCCCCGCGCTCGCCACCCAGCCCGACTGAGACGACGGCGGGCGCCCCGTGATGTTCGGGGCGCCCGCCGCATCGGTTCGCGTGGTCGTCAGTCGGCGACCGAGACCTCAGCCGATCCGGCACTGTCGCGCACGTTGTCGGCGGCGCGCTGCGCATTCGCCTTCGAGGCGAACGACTCGCCGGGAACCGCGACGACGTTGCCGCCGCGGTGCGCACGCCAGCGCCAGTCGCCGCCCTTGTCTTCGTAGAGCTCGTACTCCGCCTCGGCGGCGCCCGCCTGGAACGCCTCGGCGGCGCGCTTCGCGTTGGACTTCGAGGCGTACGCCTCACCCGCCCACGCGACGGTCTGCCCGTTGCTCGAGATGAGCCACCACGAGTAGTTGCCGCCCCTGTCGGCCTTCACGTCGAATCGCACGTCTGTGTGCCCCCCCTGCTCGCCGGACCTTCACCGGATGAGGTCAGCATGGTCTCGGCCACCCGCCCCGCGCCAGTTGATGAGGTGTCACCACTTCGGGGCGCACCCGCCGCCAGCACCCGCGCGGCCGCGAACGGCACCGGGGTCCAGCGCCCATCTCCGAGCCCCGCCCCGCACATCAGCCGCTCAACGCTGGGCGAGGCGGATCATATTGCCGGCCGGATCGCGGAACGCCGCATCCCGCGCACCCCACGGCTGCTCGGTGGGCTCCTGCACGATATCGGCGCCGGAGGCCTCGATGCGCGCGAAGTCGCCATCGAGGTCGTCGGTGGCGAGCACGACGCCCGGAAGCACCCCCTTCGCCAGAAGGTCGGCGAGCGTCTCGCGATCCGCATCCGACTCCCCCGCACCGACCGGTGTGAGCACGATCGAGACCGGTGAGCCGGCGGGCGCGAGGGTGATCCATCGCATCCCACCGCCCATGTCGACGTCATTCGACACCTCGAAGCCGAGCACGTCGCGATAGAACACGAGCGCCGCCTCGGCGTCGTCGAAGGCGATGTAGCTGTGCTGCAGAGTGATCGTCATGCGGGCCACGGTACGCCCGCCGCGTTCAGCCCGCTTCTCTGATCCTGATCGGTCGGGTGAACGACTTCGCCACACATGGGATGCCGTCGAGGGCGGCATCGGCGGCATCCGGATGCGCCTGGGCGCGATAGGAGCTCGGGCTCATCCCCACGAGCCGGGTGAAGCTCGAGCTGAACGAGCCGAGCGAGGTGCAGCCCACCGCAAGACACACATCCGTGACACTGAGATCGCCCCGGCGCAGCAGCGCCTTCGCGCGCTCGATGCGGCGCGTCATGAGGTAGCCGTACGGGGTCTCGCCGTAGGCGGCGCGGAAGCAGCGCTGGAAATGCCCCACCGACATGAGCGCGGTGCGCGCGAGCGCGGCGACATCGAGCGGCTCGGCGAAGTCGCGATCGATCCGGTCGCGAGCCTGCCGCAGTCGCACGAGGTCGGCGCGGTCCATGCGCCCAGTATCCGTCTGCGGCGCGGGCTACGCCACCGTCGTTCCGAAGGCGAGCCCGAGAAGATACGTGACGGCGGCTGCGCCGTAGCCGATCGCGAGCTGGCGCAGTGCGCGCTTCAGGGGCGACGCCCCCGAGAGCACCCCCACGATCGCGCCCGTCGCGAGAAGCGCGAGCCCCACGAGCACCGAGGCGAGGATCACAGCCGGCAGCCCGTTCATCCCGAACAGGTAGGGGATCACGGCGATGATCGCACCGGAGCCGAAGAACAGGAAGCTCGACCCGGCCGCGTGCCACGGCGAACCGACCGCCTCATCCGCGTCGACCTCGGCGGGCGGCTCCGGCGAATCCAGGTAGAGCGAAGCGAGCACGGTCTCCGCCTGCAGCGCCGCGTCGTCGGGATCCATGCCGCGCGCGCGATACACGAGAGCGAGCTCGTTGGCATCCACGTCGAGATGCGGCAGAGCCGACTGCGACTCCGGATCGGGGCGGGAGGCTGCGAGCAGCTCGCGCTGCGACTTCACCGACACGTACTCACCCGCCGCCATCGACAGCGCGCCGGCCAGCAGACCCGCGAGACCGGTGAAGAGCACCACCTGCGGCGGGGCGCCCGTGGCGCCGATGCCGAGAACGAGCGCGAGGTTCGAGACCAGTCCGTCGTTCGCGCCGAACACGGCGGCGCGGAAGGTGCCGGAGAGCTTGGTGCGGCCGCGCGCCGCAAGTCCGCGCAGCACCTCGCCGTGGATGCGCTCATCCGCGGCCATCTGCGCGGTGGCATCGGAATCGGTGTCGTACGGCGAGCGCCCTTCGGCGCGCTGCGCGAGCACCAGAACGAACAGGATGCTCATATGCCTCGCGAGGAACCCGAAGAAGCGCGTGCGCGCGTCAGCGCGGGGTGCGGGCTCGGCGTTTGATCCGAGCAGCTCGATCCAGTGGGATTCGTGGCGCGACTCCGCATCGGCGAGCGCGAGAAGGATGTCGCGCTCCTCCCCGTCGCGGCGCGCGGCGATCTCGCGGTAGGTGGCCGCCTCCGCGCGCTCGGCCGCGAGGTAGCGGCGCCAGGTGCGGATCTGACGCGGTGTGGGGGCGGAGGATGCGGGGCTGCTGGGGGCGGGGGCACTGCTCACTGGACGGATTCTTCCAAACGCATACGAGTTGCGGGATGCCGAATCCCCTCGCAGCGCTTCCGCACCGCCCCTGCCCGCGCGCGGCGGCGCTCAGCTGGCGGGGGTGAAGCGGAAGCCCCAGGAGCCTTCGAAGCTCTCGCCCGGTTCGAGCCAGATGAGATCGTCGCCCGAGTTGAGGGCGTCCGGCGGGGCCGTCATCGGCTCGATCGCGACGGCCGTGCCTGCCCCCGCGGTGCGCGGGAAGGCGGGCGTCGTGAAGATCTGCAGGTAGCGCCAGTCGGCGTCCTGCCAGATGTCGAGGCGGCTGCCATCGGGCGCGGTGAGGGTCGCGGTGACGCCGTCACGCGGCGTGAGCGCGCGGAAGGCGGTGTCGAGCGTCAGATCGCCCACACGCACGCCGGCGCGCAGGTCGGTGCCGCCCTCGACGGCGCGCCACTGGACCGGGTCGAGGCGCTCATCGACCTCGAGGTATTCGTCGGCCGGGACCGTGAGCACGAGATCGGCGACGTCGAAGGCCCCGATGCGCGGGTACGGGTGCGTGCCGGTCGCGTACGGCGCACGGCGGTCGGAGAGGTTGCGGGCACCATGCGAC
>JAEYUT010000117.1 GCA_023432305.1 Actinomycetes bacterium | reverse complement strand
TGTGGAGCGCGTGCTTCGGCGGATTCCCCGCACTCATGCACGCGCGGAACCTGCACGCCGCATCCCCCCACATCCGCGACTACGCCTCCGCGTGGCTCACGATCGCGTTCAACGCCGCGATCGGCGGCGGGGCGCTGCTCGGGGGCCTCATCATCGACGGTCTGGGGATGCAGGCGCTGCCGTGGATCGCCTCCGGCATCGTGGCGGTGGGCTTCGTCGTGGCGGTGCTCGCGGGACGCGACCGGGCGCACGCCCACCGCTGAGGCATCCTGCGGGGGTCTCCCGCACCGCCCGACAGCTACGACCGGGGGGTCTGGCCCTGCTCACTCGCCGAGAACCAGCCCACCCAGCCTCCGTCGACGGAGACCACCTCGTAGTCGCCGCACAGCAGCACATCCTCGATGAGCGCTCCGTCGTCCGTCTCCAGCAGGTTCGCCGGCGCCCAATCGGGCACCGTGAACGGGATCTTCGTTCGGGTGCCGGGTTCGCAGCCCACCGGCTCGGAGTCGGTCGTGGCGCCGACGAACGATTGCGACTCATCGGTCGTCGCGTAGTTGCGCAGGTCGGTGGCGTCGTCGGGGATCCAGGAGGGGAGAGCCACACCCACCCAGCCCGCCTCGGCGGCTTCATAGGTGTCGAACTGCTCCTGATGCACCTTGTGGAGCGAGTCCATGATCGCGGAGCAGCCGCTGAGGCCGCCCACGAGAAGCAGGATGCCGGCTCCCGCGGCGATCGGGGCGAGCAGCTGGGCGGTGGTGGGAACGGTGCGCGGTGACATGGCTCCACTCCACTCGATCGCCCCGGGCGCGCACATCGTCGCACGGGACGAGCGGCGTCATCCGGCGGAGTGATTCCGCATCCGCTTCGCGTACACTGGTCGCGTCGCAACTGGCGTTCGGATGGGTCACCATCGGGGAGCGGCGCACACGTGAATGATGGCCGTACGCCTGGGCCGTCCACCCCCATCACCGGGTAGTTTTCTCGTGAGCTTAAGGAGCGCCAGTGTCCGCTGAATCCACCTTCACCGCACCCCTGTCCGAGGTCGACCCCGAGATCGCCGCCGTGCTCGAGCTGGAGCTCGCACGCCAGCGCGACACCCTCGAGATGATCGCAAGCGAGAACTTCGTTCCGCGTGCTGTGCTCGAGTCGCAGGGGTCGGTTCTCACCAACAAGTACGCGGAGGGCTACCCCGGCCGCCGCTACTACGGCGGCTGCGAGCACGTGGATGTCGCCGAGTCGCTCGCGATCGAGCGCGCGAAGAGCCTCTTCGGGGCGGCGTTCGCCAACGTGCAGCCGCACTCGGGCGCGTCGGCGAACGCCGCCGTGCTGTCGGCGATCGCGAACCCCGGCGACCGCATCCTGGGCCTCGAGCTCGCCCACGGCGGCCACCTCACCCACGGCATGAAGCTGAACTTCTCGGGCAAGCTCTACGAGGCCCACGCCTACGGCGTCGACCCGGAGACCTTCCAGGTCGACATGGATGTGGTGCGCGAGCGCGCCCTCGAGGTGAAGCCGCAGGTCATCATCGCCGGCTGGTCGGCCTACCCCCGTCAGCTCGACTTCGCCGCGTTCCGCGCCATCGCGGATGAGGTGGGCGCGAAGCTGTGGGTCGACATGGCGCACTTCGCCGGTCTCGTCGCCGCGGGTCTGCACCCCTCGCCCGTGCCGCACGCGCACGTCGTGAGCTCCACGGTGCACAAGACGATCGGCGGTCCCCGCTCCGGCTTCATCCTCACCAACGACGCCGACATCGCCAAGAAGATCAACTCGAACGTCTTCCCCGGCCAGCAGGGCGGCCCGCTCATGCACGTGATCGCCGCGAAGGCGACCGCGTTCAAGCTCGCCGCATCCGACGAGTTCCGCGACCGCCAGGAGCGCACCCTGCGCGGTGCCGCGATCCTCGCCGAGCGTCTCATGCAGGACGACGCGAAGGCCGCGGGCATCTCGGTGCTCACCGGCGGCACCGACGTGCACCTGGTGCTCGTCGACCTGCGCGACTCGGAGATCACCGGCCAGGAGGCGGAGGACCGCCTGCACGAGGCCGGCATCACGGTGAACAAGAACTCGGTGCCGAACGACCCGCGCCCGCCGATGGTCACCTCGGGTGTGCGCATCGGCACCCCGGCGCTCGCGACCCGCGGCTTCGGCGACGAGGAGTTCACCGAGGTGGCCGACATCATCGCGCTCGCCCTGCAGCCGGGCGCCGACCTCGCCGCGCTCCGCGAGCGCGTCACGGTGCTCGCCCGCAAGTTCCCCCTCTACGAGGGCCTCACCTCGCCGGGCACCTGGGCATGACCGCTCAGATCCTCGACGGCCTCGCCACGTCTGCGGCGATCAAGGCCGAGCTGAAGGTGCGCGTCGCGGCGCTCGCCGAGAAGGGCGTGGTGCCCGGTCTCGGCACGCTGCTCGTCGGCTCCGACCCGGGCTCGGTGAGCTACGTGGGCGGCAAGCACCGTGACTCGGCCGAGGTCGGCATCCGCTCGATCCGCGAAGAGCTTCCCGAGGACGCCACCGAGGCGGACGTGCGCGCGGCGATCGAGCGCCTCAACGCCAACCCCGAGGTGACCGGCTACATCGTGCAGCTGCCGCTGCCGAAGGGCATCGACGAGAACGCGATGCTGGAGCTCATCGACCCGGCGAAGGATGCCGACGGCCTGCACCCCACGAACCTCGGGCGCCTCGTGCTGGGCGTCGACGGCGAGCTCGAGTCGCCGCTGCCGTGCACGCCTGCGGGTGTCGTCGAGCTGCTGCGCCGACACGACGTGCCGATCGCCGGCAAGCATGTGACGATCATCGGACGCGGCCTCACGGTGGGTCGCCCGCTCGGTCTCGTGTTCACGCGCAAGGGCGTGGACGCGACGGTCACGCTCACGCATTCGCGCACCGCCGACCTCGCGGCCGAGGTGCGCCGCGCGGACATCGTGGTGGCGGCTCTCGGTGTGCCGCATTTCGTGCAGCCCGACTGGATCAAGCCGGGCGCCGCCGTGCTCGATGTGGGGGTGACCCGGGTCGGCACGACCGAATCGGGTCGCGCGCGCCTGCACGGCGACGTGCATCCGGATGTCGCGGAGGTCGCCGGCTGGCTGTCGCCGAACCCCGGCGGCGTCGGTCCCATGACCCGCGCGATGCTCATCGCGAATGTCGTGGATGCCGCGGAGCGCGCCGCCCGCTGACCCGCCCGCACGAAGGCCCCGCCGCATCCGCGGCGGGGCCTTCGGCGTTCTCGAGGTGTCACTCTCTGCCGCAATCGGCGTGCGCCGAACGGCAGAAAGTGACGCCTCGGGGGTCAGTCCTGGGTGACGCCCTGCGGCTTGAGCGCGAAGCGCACATCGCCGGTCGGCTCGATGATGGCGTCGAGCGTCATCTCGTCGAGGATCGCGGCGAGCTGCCCGTCCAAGAACACGCGCGCATCCCCTCGTTCGACGACGATCTCGCTGCCGTCGGGTGCTTCGGCGACGGCGAGGTCGAAGCGGTCCTCGCCCTGCTGGATCCGCATCCCGGCGGTCTCGGTGGGCGAGACGCGGGCGACGAGCTCGGACACCACGGTGCCGGCGGTCTCGGTGAGCGTGAGCATGGGTGTTCCCCTTTCTCGATGGACCGGCCACGATTCCGAGAATCGGCGAGCGTCTCAACCCCTTGCCCCGCGGTTCGCACGGATGCGGAGGGCTTTGCCAGGTGCCGTACACGCTCCGTGGAGGTGCGCATCGGCGGTCCCGACCCCGAGAACGAGTGAGGCGCCGGTCATCTGGGGGCTGACCGGCGCCTCGTTCTCTTCGCGGAGCCTAGAGCTCGCGGCGCGCTCCCGCCGACGGCGTGACAGTGAACATCACCGGCTGTCCGAAGGAGTGCTCGGCGAAGGCGCCGTCGATCGCGACGAGCAGCTGCGACACGAGGTCGACGTGCACGAGCGCGATCGCCGCGCCGCCGAATCCGCCGCCCGTCATGCGGGCTCCGATGGCGCCGTGAGCCTGAGCCGTCTCGACGGCGAGGTCGAGCTCCGGAACCGAGATCTCGAAGTCGTCGCGCATCGAACGGTGCGAGGCATCGAGCAGCTCGCCGATCGCGGTCGGACCGTCGGATGCGAGGGCCGCGACCGTGTCGAGCACACGCTGGTTCTCGGTGACGACGTGGCGCACCCGGCGGAACGTGACGTCGTCGAGGATGGTGCGGGCGCGCTCGAGGTCGGCGACCGACACGTCGCGCAGCGATGCGACGCCGAGGGC
>JAEYUT010000175.1 GCA_023432305.1 Actinomycetes bacterium | reverse complement strand
CCTGCTGTTCGTGACGCACGACCTCGAGCTCGCCGCAGCTCTCTGCGACCGCGTCTACGTGATGTACGCCGGCCGTGTCGTCGAAACCGCGACGACCTCCGACCTGTTCGCGAACCCGCAGCACCCGTACACGGTGGGGCTCCTCAACTCGAACCCCAGCCTCGAGGGGGAGCGGGTCACGCTCGAGCCCATCGCGGGCCAGCCTCAGGCACTCGCCGACGCGCCCACCGGGTGCGCCTTCCGCGACCGCTGCCCTCTGGCCGTCGACGCGTGTGCCGTCGAGGTGCCTGCGCTCCGAACTCACGGCGGAACGCAGGTTGCCTGCATCCGTCCCGGCGAATCGAAGGTGGCCCGATGACGACGAACGACGAACCGCTCATCGAGGTCCGATCGCTCACCAAGCGCTTCGGACGCACGCTCGCCGTCGACGGGGTCTCTTTCTCGCTGCGCCGGGGTGAGTCGCTCGGCATCGTGGGCGAATCCGGATCCGGAAAGTCGACGACCGCACGCATGCTCGTGGGTCTCGAAACCCCCACGTCGGGAGAGATCGTGTTCGCGGGGGGAGCGCGGCGCACACGTCGCGAGACAGCCCGCATGACGCAGATGATCTTCCAGGATCCGTTCCACTCGTTCGATCCCCGACTCACCATCGGGCAGGCGATCGCCGAGCCGCTGCGCCTGCACTTCGACCTCAGCCCGCAGGATCGCGAGCGCCGTGTGGCCGAACTGCTCGACCAGGTCGGGCTCAGTTCGCGCCAGGCCGAGGCGTACCCGCGCACCCTCTCGGGCGGTCAGCGCCAGCGTGCCGCGATCGCTCGCGCGCTGGGCATTCAGCCGCGGGTGCTCATCCTCGACGAGGCTGTCGCGGCGCTCGATGTCTCCATCCAGGCGCAGGTTCTCGTGCTGCTCGATGAGATCCGTCGCGACACCGGCATGGCGTACGTGTTCGTCAGCCACGACCTCGCGGTCGTGCGCTACGTCACCGATGACGTGATCGTGATGCGCTCGGGTCGGGTTGTTGAGCGGGGAGCCACCGAGAGCGTGCTCGAATCGCCCCAGCATCCGTACACCCGCCTCCTGCTCGACTCCGTGCCCCGTCGAGGGTGGGATCTCGAACGGGTGCGACGCAATCGCTTGAGCCTCGAGGCGACGGAGAGCCAGTCATGACATCCACCGCATTCACCGGAGGCCTCGTCTGGACGGCGGGCTTCGCCGCTCCGCGAGAGCTCGACGTGCTCGTCACCGGGAACACGATCACCGATGTCGCCGACCGGGGCGCCCTCGAACTCGGAGACGCCGAGATCGTCGACCTCACCGGTCGGCTTCTCATGCCCGGCTTCCAAGACGCCCACGCGCACGTCGGCACGGGCGGTGTCGACCTGCTGACCGTCGACCTCTCGGTCGCCACCAGCGTGCCCGAACTGTACGAGATGATCGGTGCCTACGCTGCCGCGCACCCCGAACTCGAGTGGGTCATCGGCGGCGGCTGGAACCGCGAGCTCTTCACCGACGGCGTCATGCCGAACCGCCAGACCCTCGACGAGCTCGTCGGCGGCCGGCCCGCGTTCATGCAGCCCTACGACCGTCACGGCGCGTGGGTGAGCAGCGCAGCCCTCGAACGGGCCGGGGTCACCGCCGACACCCCCGACCCCGTGGGCGGCTACTTCCGGCGTGAAGCCGATGGGACCCCCACCGGGATGGTCGAAGAAGAGGCGGTGCCGATCGTCCGGGCCGTCATGCCCGTGCAGACGCTCGAGGAGCGGATCGCCGCAACCCTGCGCGGCCAGGAATACCTGCTCTCGGTCGGCATCACCTCGGTGCAGGACGCGATCGTCGGCACCGGGCTCGGCCTCACCGACCACCACGACGCATACTGCGCTCTCGCGGGAGGGCCCGACCTGCGCCTGCGTGTGACCGCCGCGCTCTGGTGGGACCCCACCCGCGGCGTGGAGCAGATCCCCGAGATCCTCGAACGCCGACGCCAGCTCGAAGAGGCTGCCGGGCCCGAGAAGATCCTTGCCGACACGGTGAAGATCATGGTCGACGGCTCCGATGTGCTGTTCATGGATGCCGCGCGCATTCGCGACGCAGTGGTCGCCCTCGACGGGCTCGGATTCGCCATTCACTTCCACGCCTACGGCGACGCCGCCACCGCGTGGATCCTCGACGCGGTCGAGGCCGCCATCTCAGAGAACGGTGCGCGGCCTCGCCGGCACCACATCGCCCACCTCTTCGTGGTCGCCGAACCCGAGTTCGCGCGGTTCGCCGAACTGGGCGTCACGGCGAACGTGCAGGGATTCTGGGCTGGCTCGTTCGTGCCGCACGAGCACATGGGCGCCACCACCCGCACGGACCACGCGCAGGAGCTGGAATACCCGTTCGGGCGCATCCACGCCGCGGGAGCGCGCCTCGCGGGCGGCAGCGACTGGCCGGTCACCACGGCCGACCCGCTCGTGTGCTCGCTCACCGCGACAGGCGAGTACGTCGACCCTGAGATCCGTCGTCCGCTCGCGGAACGCGACAAGCTCGACGCGCTGGCGATGTTCACCGCCTACACCACGGGATCCGCGTGGGTGAACGGCCGCGCCAGCAGCACGGGTCGCATCGCACCCGGTTTCCTGGCCGATCTGGTGGTCCTCGACGGCAACGTGTTCGACGGGCCCGACGCGCTCCGCAGCGCCCGGGTGGCCGAGACGTGGATCGATGGTCGCCGGGAGTACGCGCGGTGACGGCTGACCTCGCCCTCATCAACGCCCGCATCCACACCTCCGATCCCGATCAGCCCACCGCGAGCGTGCTCGTCGTGCAGGACGGCATCGTGACGGCGGTCGGCGACGACCGCACAGTGGTTCCCGCGGGCGTGCCCGTACACGACCTCGGCGGCCGTACCGTGACGCCCGGGTTCATCGACTCGCACACGCACCCGTCGATGGTGTCGCAGAGCCAGTGGCACGTGCGCCTGCCGTGGACGACCGACGTCGACGAGCTGCTCGCGTTCGTCCGCGACTACGCCGCGGAGCACCCCAAAGAGGAGGCGCCGTTCCTCTACTTCGAGTACTACCCGTCCGTGATGTTCCGTGACAGCCCGCCGACGCGCCACATGCTCGACGAGGTCGTATCGGACCGGCCCGTCCTGTGCCAGGACTTCAACGACCACGAGCACTGGGTGAACTCGAAGATGCTCGAGCTGATGGGGGTCGACGCCAGCACCCCCGATCCCGTGCCCGGGCTCGAGATGTTCGTGCGCGACGAGAACGGCGAGCCGACAGGCCAGCTTCTCGAGTTCGTGCACTACCACTTCCTCGACACGATGTACGACGCCCTCGGGTGGCGCCCGCCAGAGGAACTCACGCCCGAGCGCATCGCACCGTTCTTCCGCTTCATGGCCGAGTGCGGCGTGACCTCGCTGTTCGAAGCGCTCATCGACGACGAGCAGATCGTCGAGTCGGTGGCAGAGCTCGACCGCCGGGGTGAGCTGCGGCTCAACTTCGAAGGGGCGGTCCGCTTCCGCGATTCGCGTGACCTCCCCGAGGCGATCGCGAAGGTGAAGCGCCTCGACGCGGAGTTCGGTGGCCCTCACGTGCGGGTGCGCGCGTTGAAGCTGTTCCTCGATGGCACTAACGAGATCGGTAACAGCGCCGTTCTCGCGCCCATGCTCAGCGACGACACCGAGGACGCTCTCGGAGCGATCGGCATGGAGACAGCCGAACTCATGGAGTGTCTGCTGCTGTGCAACGCGGAGCAGGTGGACGTGCACATCCACATGGTGGGCGACCGCGCCTTCCGCACCGCGTGCGATGCGGTCGAGGCAGCCCAGAAGCACCTCGCCGCGAACGACGAGCCGTGGAACCTTCAGGTGACATTCGCGCACTGTGAGCTGGTTGACCCGGCTGACATGGCGCGACCCGCGCAGCTCGGCATCCTCATCAACTGGACCATGCACTGGTCGGGCGGTTACTTCGGCGAAGAGGCGCGGCAGCACTTGGGCGACGACCGCTTCGAGCGGATGTACCGCTTCACCGAGATGATCGAATCGGGCGCGAGTGTCGCATTCTCGAGCGATGTCGTCACCGCATACGAGCTGCCTCGGGCGAACCCGTTCTTCGGGATGCAGGTCGCGGCGACGCGTGTCGACCCGCAGTTTCCGCTTGATCCGGAATCCTTCCCCGGCAGCGTGCGGCCCTCGGCAGACTCGCGCCTCACACGCGAGACCCTGCTGGCTGGTCTCACCCGGGCGGGAGCCCGACAGCTGCGCCTGGATCACCGCACCGGCTCGCTCATGGTCGGCAAATCAGCCGATTTCGTGGTCCTCTCCGATGACCTGTTCGAGATTCCGGTCGAGCGGATCGGCGAGATCAGTCCGCTCGCTGTGTTCTTCGAAGGCGAGCTCGTCGCAGGCGACGCCGATTCGATCGTCAGCTGAGTCGAGAGCTGACTGACGCCACCGTGCCCCCTACTCATCGCCGTCGCACCGTCCCCCGCGCCCACGTCAAGGGGGTGTCCCGGCTCCACCGTGCGGGGTTAGCGTTTCTCCCTACCGCGAGAGGGGGCGGCGTTGTCGAGCGAATCGAGCACCAGCGCAGGCCGCTATCCGCGGTTCGGCATCGAGGAGGAGTTCTTCCTGCTCGACCCGGACGACGGCAACCCCCGCCCCGTCGCGGGTGAGGTGATCGCGGCGCTCGCCGCGCCTGCGCGGGAGCGAGCCACCCGGGAGTTCCTGGCCAGTCACCTGGAGAGCGTCACGGGCATCTGCCTGTCGGCGAACGAGGCGCGCGAGCAGGTGCTCGAGTTCCGCGCCGCGCTCGCGCTGGCCGCAGCGACGGTGGGGGTCGTCGCAGCCGGAACCGGCACGTCGTATGACGCCGAGATCCACCCCAGCCTCACCCCCAGTGATCGCTACGCGGATCTCGCCCGGCGACACGCCTCACTCGTCGATGACCACCAGGTCGCCGGGCTGCACGTGCACATCGAGGTGCCCGATCCCGAGGCCGGCGTCCGTGCGCTCGCCGCGCTCGCCGGCTGGCTGCCTCTGCTCAAAGCGGTCTCGGCGAACTCGCCGTGGTGGCGGGGGCGCGACACGGGGTTCGAGAGCTGGCGCTCGGTGCTGCTGCGGCGCTGGACGACGTTCGGATGCCCGCCGGCGGTGGTGAGCGCGCAGGACTACGCTGCGCGCATCGCGGCGCTGGTCGGCGTCGGCGGCACGCGCGATGAGGCGACGGTCGCGTGGGATGTGCGGCTCTCGTCCCGCTATCCGACGGTGGAGCTGCGGGCTCCCGATGCGCAGCTGTCCGCGGATGACGCCGTCGCGATCGCGCTCATCGCGCGCGGCCTCGTGTCGGCGGCGATCCGGTATCCGGCGGCTCTCGTCTACGATCCGGATCTCGTGGACGCGGCGTGCTGGCATGCGGCGCGGTTCGGGCTCGCGGAGGGCGTCGTCGCGCCGGGGAGCGTCGGGCTCACTGCGATCGATGAGGCCACGAGCCGGCTGTTCGATGCGCTCGACAGCAGCGATGACGACCTCGCGCTGATCCAGCAGCACCTGCGTCGTGCGCGCGGATCGGGTTCCGCCGCGAGCCGCCAGCGGGCGGCCGCCGCCGACGGCTGGGCGCCGCTGCGCGACCTCTTCACCCGCGAGCTCACGCGCGAGCTCGCCCCCTCCTGACCACTCCCGCAGCGCCCACCCCCGCCCCGCACCCCACGACCCCCGAGGTGTCACTATCTGCCGCTATGGGGGCTTCGAAAGCGGCAGAAAGTGACACCTCGGAGAGTTGCTCGGGGGTGGAGGGGCTCGGATTCGCGCGCGGGCCGCGCATTTGCTGTACTCATCACATGACCGCCTCGCCCTCTGTCGCCGTGCTGCACATCCGCA
>JAEYUT010000019.1 GCA_023432305.1 Actinomycetes bacterium | reverse complement strand
GCCTGCGGGTGTCGCACATCGCGGCGCCCGCGGGCGCCCGGGCCTCCGAGCTCGACCTGCCCACCTCGGGCTTCGTGCTGGAGCGGTTCCCGCGCACGACCGAGGAGGCGCGTCAGCTTGACCAGCTGCTCGATGCACGTGCTGCGGGCCTCGATGCGGTGGTCAACATGGGCGGCGATGACGCGCTGCTCGCGCACTACCGCGGCCGCATCGTGGAGGCGGACGGATCCGGTTCCGCCGAGGAGGTCGTCGACCGCATCCTCGGCGGGCTGCGGGAGGCGCTCATCGCCGCCTGACCACCGCCGGGCACGTCCGTGCCCCCCGAGAGCCCCGGGCGACGATGATGTCGCTCGGGGCTCTGCTGCGTCTGCCGAGAGGTTGCTTCGAGAAGCCGTCAACGCTGTTGACACCTCTCATGGCGGGGCGGACAATCGTCGTGACGACCCCGATGGCGAGGTCGACTCGGAAGGACGGAACACATGGCTAAGGACAAGCCCCTCACCGGCAAGTCGTCTGTGGGCGACTGGCTCAAGCATCCGGTCGGAGGCCCGCTGCTTCGTGACCTCCTCGCACAGGCGGGCCAGGATGAGAAGGCGCTCGCCCCCGTACGGCTGTTCCCGCTGCAGCGTCTTGTGGCGCTCAGCAAGGGCAGGTTCCCCCAGTCGCTCGTCGATGAGATGGTCGCCAAGGTCAACGGCGGCACGGCCCCCGTGGAAGAGGACGACGCCGAGGCGGATGCCGCATCCGCGGAGTGGGTCGAGCAGATCACCCCGGGTCGCTTCGCCGGCAAGACGATCGTCGTGACGGGTGCCGGATCCGGCATCGGCAAGGCGACGGCGTCGCGCATCGCGCGTGAAGGCGGAACGGTGCTCGCCGTCGACGTCTCGCAGCCGCGTCTCGACGAGCTCGCGGGAGAGCTCGGCGGCACCGACGTGCGCATCGTCGCGGGCGACATCACGAACGAAGACTCGATCGCCGCGATCATCGCGGCGGCGGGCAGCCGGATCGACGGCCTCGCGAACGTCGCGGGCATCATGGACGACATGACGCCGCTCCACGAGGTGAGCGATGCTGTATGGGACCGCGTCATGAACGTCAACGTGACCGGCATGTTCAGGCTCACGCGCGCCGTGCTGCCGCTCATGCTCCAGGCGGGTCGCGGCGCGATCGTCAACGTCGCGTCCGAGGCGGCGCTGCGGGGGTCGGCGGCGGGCCTGGCCTACACGACCTCGAAGCACGCCGTGGTGGGGCTCACGAAGTCGACCGCGTTCATGTACGCGGGCAGGAATATCCGCGTCAACGCGGTCGCACCCGGCGGCACCGCCACCAACATCGAGGCGAGCTTCGCCTCGGAGCTCGGCCAGGAGCGGATCGGCGCCCTGCTCGCCACGCTGCCGCCGGTCGCGATGCCCGACCAGCTCGCGGCGTCGATCACGTGGCTCCTGAGCGACGACGCAACGAACGTGACGGGCCAGATCCTCGCCTCGGATGGCGGCTGGTCCGTCCAGTAGAGGGAATCGCAGGCGCTCAACCCGCTCGCCCTATGGGGTGATCAGCGTCTGCAGCAGCGCGCCGTAGCGGCGCACCAGCTCCGGGTGGTCGGCGGCGAGGAGCTCTTCGTCGCCGACCACCCACATGCTGTACAGCAGGCCGCCCACGAGGGCGGCCGCGAGCCGCGCCCGAAGAGCCGCATCCGGGCCGTGGAGACGTGCAGCGAGCGGAGCGACGAACGCCGCCTCGTGCATCTCGCGCAGCCGCGGCACCACGCCCTCCGAGTCACTCGCGCGCAGCAGCGCGAGGAACGTGAGGCGCACATCGTCGCCCGACTCCAGCACGTACTCGATGAAGCGCTCGCCGAGGCTCTCGAGCGGCAGCTGCGCGAGAGGCTGATCGAGCGTCGCCACGCTCATCACCTCGAGGAAGAGGGTCTCCTTCGACCCGAAGTGCCGGATGATGAGCGCCGGATCGCACCCCGCTTCGGCGGCGATGTCGCGCACGGTCGTGCCTGCGTACCCCTTCTCGGGGAAGAGGCGCTGAGCGGCGGCGCGGATCGCGTCCTTGGTCGGGGTGCGTGCGGGGGTCACGCCCGAGACTCTACGCGGCTCCCGGCTCCTCGGCGGCGACGCCGGTCCGCGGCGCGGCGAGCTCCGGCTGTGTGCGGAACTGGCCGGTGGCGACGAGGATCGCGGCGACGATCGCGACGATGATGAGGCCTGCGACGCCGAGCGGGCCGGTGAGCGCCGGGTTGATGGTCTGGTCGGCGTGCGCGAGCAGCAGCACGAGGCCTGCGGATGCGTTGAGCGAGCCGTGCCCGAGCGCGGCGGGCCACACCGATCCGCTGCGCAGGCGCAGCCAGCCGAAGAGCACGCCCCACGCGACGCAGGCGGCCACCATGAGCAGAACCCCGGTGATGTCGGTGAGCCCGAAGTTGTAGCCGAGGAGGATCACGGGGGAGTGCCACAGCCCCCAGATGGCACCCGAGATGACGAGGGCGGGCCAGGTGCCGAGCGGGCGGAGCGCGGGCAGCAGCCAGCCGCGCCAGCCGAGCTCTTCGCCGAGCGCGGGGATGAGGTTGATGAACGCGCCGAGCGGCAGGGTGAGCAGCTGCGAGAGCACGAGGACACCGACCGGGATGGGGAGGGCGCCGGCATCTGCGCCACCCGTGCTCTCGAGCAGCGCGGCGAATCCGCTGAACTCGGTCAGATCCAGGCGCACCCATCCGAAGATGGCGGCGACGGCGATGCCGGCGAGCACGAGGATGATCGGCGCGAACACGGAGAGCACTGAGAGGCCGATGATCCGCTTGGCGGGGCGCAGCGGCCAGAGGCCGAGGACGCGGAGGCGGGCGGTCGCCGGCTCGCGGAACGCGAAGGTCACCACGAGGGCGGCGATCGTCGGGGTGAACATCATGCCGGTGAGCACGAGTGTCGCGAACGGCGAGGCGAGCCCGTCGCCGAGCCAGAGCGGCAGGGCGACGAGCCAGGCGAGGGCGAACGAGATCGTGACGAAGGCGATCACGGCTGTCCAGTTGATGCGAGTGGCGGTCATGGCATTAGTTATAGCAGAAATAGAACTATGAGAGAAGTCGGCGCAGGGCACATGGTCGACCCCGGAGGGCACCGCGTCAACCCTCTCGTCGTGTCCCGGCAGCGGGCGCACGATGGCCCCATGAACGAGAAGGAATTCGACCCAGGCTCCAACGCGAGCGGCAACCAGTCCGGCGACGAGGCGACCACCTACGACGTCGTCGACAGCGGCCAGTCCGAAGACATCGAGAACAGCCTCACCGGCCAGGGCACGTCGGACAGGATCACCCTCACCGACATCCACGAGTCCGGAGACGCCGAACTCGAATCGCCCGACGGCTACAGGGGCTGACTCAGCCGGGATCGGATGCCGTCTGCGGCGCGCCGGTCGCGGCAGAGGGCGGCGCGCCTCCCGCCTGCACCCGAACAGAGCGTCGCAGCTGCCACTGGCTCGGCCCGGTCTGCTCGAAGGTCCAGCCGGAGCCGGAGCCGGAGCCGGAGCCGGAGCCGGAGCCGGAGCCGGAGCTGGAGCTGGAGCGGACGCGGCGCAACGCGGCGCTGATGCCGGCGAGTGCCGCCTCCGCGAGCGCACGCAGCACGACAAGCAGGATCGCGACGATCGCGGGAAGCTGCAGCGCGATGATGAGGAACGCGCCCAGCAGGATCGCGAGGTGCAGCACCACGATGCGGGCGTAGGCCGCGCCCACGCCATCGGCGGGCGGCGTCGTCGAGAACGCCGCGAGAGCCCACTGCGCGGCGGAGGCGACACCCCATGCGATCAGGATCGGGGCGAGGCTGAGCGGCTCGACCTCCGCTCGGCTCGTTCCGAACGACAGGCTCGGGGCGACCATGACGATGCCGAACACGAACATCCCGTGCACCGCGGTGAAGATCCCGTAGTGCAGGGCGAAGAAAGCCGGATGCAGCGCCGGCGCTGACGCGTCCGCTCGCCGCCGCCGCACGAGCGCGATGAGCGTGAGTCCCCCGATGGTGATGTTGTCGAGCCAGTAGAGCACCACCACGGGTCGCCAGTCCCAGCCCCATGCGAGGATGCCGAGAATCGGGAGGGCGACATACAGTGCGATGTCGACGCCGATCCGGATGCGACGTGAGGGAATCATCGGGAGGCCTCCGAGGGGGCGTGGTGGTGCCCGTATCGTAGCGGCATGCCCACAGCTCTCGTCACCGGCGGCACCGCAGGGATCGGCGCCGCCTTCGCCCGCGCTCTGGCTTCCCGCGGCTGGGACCTCGTGCTCGTCGCGCGCGACCTCGAGCGGCTCGAGCAGAACGCCGCGTCGCTGCGCGAGCGCGGCATCCAGGTGGAGGTGATGCGCGGCGATCTCAGCAGTCAGGTGGACGTGCACCGGATCGCGCGGCGACTCGCCGACAGGGAGCGTCCCATCGATCTGCTCGTCAACAACGCGGGCTACGGGATGCACGCGACGCTGCGCGATGCCGACCTCGCGGAAGCCGCCGACGCGATGACGGTGATGACCCACGCGCCGCTGGTGATGTCGGCGGCCGCGATGCGGGGCATGGTGGATCGCGGGCATGGCGCGATCGTCAATGTCGCCTCCGTCGCCGGTTACGTGCCGATGGGGCTCTACTCGGCGATCAAGGCGTGGCTGCGGGTCTACAGCGAGTCGCTCGCGAACGAGCTGCACGGCACCGGTGTGACCGTGACGGCGCTCATGCCCGGATGGGTGCGCACCGAGTTCCATGAGCGTGCCCGCATCCGCTCGGCGTCGATCCCCGGCTTCATGTGGCTCGATGCCGACAGGCTGGTGTCGGCGTGCCTGCGTGACGTGGAGCGCGGCAAGGTCGTCTCGACGCCGAGCCTTCGCTACCGCTTCGCCACGTGGCTGCTGCGCCACCTTCCGCCCGCACTCGTGCGCCGGATCGCGCGCGGGATGTCGAGCAGGCGCCACCGCGTCTGAATCGTTGTCAAGGTGAGAGGTTGACACGTCTGGCGCGACATTAGCCTCGTGCCATGAACCCCTTCTCCGTCTCCCGCGAGGTCGCCGACGCCCTCGCTGCGGGCCGTCCCGTCGTCGCCCTCGAGTCGACGATCATCAGTCACGGCCTGCCGCGCCCACGCAATCACGAGGCGGCGCTCGAGTTCGAGCAGATCCTGCGTGATGCGGGGGTGACCCCGGCGACGATCGCGGTGCTCGACGGCGTCCCGCAGATCGGGCTCGATGCGGCGGGCGTGCGGCGCATCGCCGAAGAGGATCTCGCCAAGGCGTCCGTGCGCGACATCCCGATTCTCGCGGCCCTTCGTCGCTCGGGTGCGACGACTGTGGCGGCGACGGCGTACCTCGCCTCGCTCGCGGGCGTGCGCGTCTTCGCGACGGGCGGCCTCGGTGGTGTGCACCGTGGTGCGAACGAGACCTTCGACGAATCCGCCGACCTCACGACCCTCGCCGAGGTGCCGATCACCGTGGTGAGCGCGGGGGTGAAGAGCGTGCTCGACATCGCCGCCACCCTCGAACGTCTGGAGACGCTCTCGGTGCCCGTCATCGGCTACCAGACGGATGCCTTCCCCGCGTTCTGGCTGCGCGAGTCCGGTCACACCCTCGATTGGAAGGTCGACACGGCCGAGGAGGTCGCCGCCGTGATGGCGGCGCGCGATGCCTTCGGCGCGCGCACGGGCATCGTGCTCGCGAACCCCATCCCCGACGGGCAGCAGTGGGATCCGGTCGAGCACGATCGGGTGCTCGCCTCCGCGTTCGCCGCGGCGGAGGCGGCGGGTGTGCGAGGCAAGGCCGTCACCCCGTTCCTGCTCGGGTACATCGTGGAGGCCTCGCGCGGGAAGAGCCTCGAGGTCAACCTCGATCTCGCGCGCAACAACGTGCGCGTCGCGGCCGAGGTCGCCATCGCCTGGTCCCGGATCGCACCACGCGCATGACGGGGCGCCGCCTCGTCATCGTCGGCGATGTGATCAACGACATCGTCGCCGTCACGCGCGAACCGGTGCGCGCCGACACCGACACCTCCGCGGTCATCCGTGCGACCTCCGGGGGGTCGGCGGCGAACACCGCCGTGTGGGCGGCGTCGTGCGGTGCACAGGTCGACTTCGTCGCCGCTGTCGGCGCACATGACGCCGCCGCGCACCTCGACGAGCTCACGCGAGCCGGCGTGCGCCCGCATCTGCAGATCGAACCGGATGCGGCGACCGGGACCATCATCATCCTCGCCCAGGGCGAGCAGCGCGCGATGCTCACCGAGCGCGGTGCGAACTCGCTGCTGCGGGCGTCCGCCGTCACCGACGACCTGCTCGCCGAGGCGGGCGTGCTGCACGTGAGCGGCTACAGCATCCTCGACGGCTTCGGCGTCTCGGCGACGCGCGAGCTTCTGGCGCGCGCTTCGGAGGTCGGGGTGCCGGTGTCGGTGAATCCTGCCTCCGTCGGCTTCATCAGCGACTTCGGGGTGGAGCTGTTCCGGCAGGCGATCGGCGGGGTGTCGATCCTGATCCTCAGCTCAGAGGAGGCGTGCCTGCTCACCGGTGTCGACGACGACATCGCGGCTGCCTGGTTGATTGCGCGCGAGGTGCCGATCGTCGCGCTCACGCGCGGCTCCGCGGGGGTGCAGGTGTTCGTCTACGGCAGAGAGCCGGTCTCGGTGCCGGCGCCCCGGGTCGAGGTCGTCGACCCGACCGGCGCGGGCGATGCGTTCGCGGCGGGGTTCCTCGCGGAGTGGGTGGGCTCGGGTGACGCGGTGGCCGCCGCGCATGCGGGCGTGGAGGTCGCCGCCCGCGCCGTGCGGGTCATCGGCGGGCGCCCGGTCGGCTGATCGTCTCATAGGCGGCGAGGGCGTCGAGGCGCGATGCCGCGAGGTCGACGATCGGCGCGGGGGGTGCGTCCGTTCCCCACTCGGGCAGCCAGCGGCGTCGGTACGCGCCATCGGGGTCGAAGCGCTCCGCCTGGCGGTCGGGGTTGAAGATGCGGAAGTAGGGCGCCGCGTCCTGGCCGCTCCCCGCCACCCACTGCCAGTTGCCGGGGTTGCTCGCCTCGTCGGCGTCGACGAGGGTGTCCCAGAACCACTGCTCGCCGACGCGCCAATCCACGAGCAGGTTCTTCACCAGCAGGCTCGCGGCGCTCATCCGCACCCGGTTGTGCATCGTGCCGGTGTGCCAGAGCTCCCGCATCCCCGCGTCGACGAGCGAGATGCCGGTGCGGCCCCGCTGCCAGGCATGCAGCTCCGCGGGGTCCGGATCCGACCACGGAAAGGCGTCGAACTGCGGTCGCAGGTTGCGCGTGGCGAGGTCGGGCTCGTGGAAGAGCGTGTGCCGGAAGAAGTCGCGCCAGCCGAGCTCCCGCAGGAACGCGTCGGCCTGTTCGCCGCCTGCCCGGCGGATGCGGTGCCACACCTGCGCGGGCGAGACCTCGCCCCAGCGCAGCCGCGGGCTCAGGCGCGAGGTCGCGTCGACGGCAGGCAGGTCGCGGTCGCGGTAGCCCTCGAGTTCGCCGGCGAACTCCTCGAGGCGGGCGAGTGCAGCGGTTTCGCCCGGCGTCCATGTCTCGCGGAGGCCGCCCGCCCAGTTCGGCCGCGTCGGCAGCAGCCTCCAGGTGTCGAGCTCGTCGCTCGTGGGTGCGTCGGCGGGGCGTGCGACAGGTTCCGGCCGGGGCAGCGGCGGCCGCACCGGGTAGTGGCGCAGCCCGTTCCAGAACGGGGTGAACACCTTGTACGGGGTGCCGGATGCGGTGCGCACGTCCTGCGGTTCGGCGAGCACATCGCCGGGGTGAGAGACCGCGTCGAGCCCCGCCTCGCGCAGGCCCGCCTTCAGACGCTGGTCGATGATCCGCGCAGGAGTGTAGCGGCGCAGCCAGTGCACGGCGGCGGCGTCGGTCTCGGCGACGAGCGCGGGGTTGATCTCGGCCGCGAGGCCCCGGCGCAGCACGAGCGGGATGCCGAGCTCGGCGAGCTGCTCGCGGTGGGCGGCGAGCGAGTGATGCAGCCACCAGCGCGCGGCGGCGCCGGGCGCGCGGACGCCGTCCCCGTGCTCGTCCAGCACATAGACCGCGATGACGGGTGCGCCGGAGGCGACCGCCGCGTGCAGCGCCGGATGGTCGAGGGTGCGCAGGTCGTCCCGGAACCAGACGATGACCGGGCGGGCGGGCATCCGGCTACGCGGTGCGAGCGTCGGGGTCGGCTGCGCGGAGCTTGCTCGTGAGCTCGGTGAGCCTGGCGAGTTCGTCGCTGTCGAGCACGCTCATGCGCCGGGTGATCGCGCGTCCGTGTGCCGAGCCGACCCGGCGGAACACCTCGATGCCCTCGTCGGTGAGCTGCACGATCATGCCCCGGGCGTCGTCGGGGTCGCGCCTCTTCGAGACGAGGCCGCGAGCCACGAGCCGGTCGATGAGCCGGCTGACGCTCGGCTGCGTGAGCAGCAGGTGCTTGTTGAGGTCCCGTATGCGGGCCTCATGCTCGGGCTGCCGGTAGAGGTTGAAGAGCACGTCGTACTCGGTGATCGACACCTCGTTCGGGAACTGGGCCCGGAGATCTCGCAGCACGGCGACCTGCGCCCGGTAGAGGGATTCCCATGCGACGACGGGGTCCGAGGTCTCGCTCACGGGACAAGCCTACGAGGTCCGGCCCCGAACGTGATTGAGGGCCGGCCGCAGAGGCAAGCGGCCGACCCTCTCCCTTGCACCAAGAGTGTCCTGCAATCACATTCCACTTGCTTCGCCACAGCAAACGAATCAAGTGAGACGACTGTATAACGACACGGTAACGCTGTCTAGTTATCTTTCCGTTATTTTTTCCGGGGCGGCAGATCACACCGCGAACTGGGAATCCGGTACCTGTTCACCCGAGCGCGGCGACGATCGCGGCGCCCAACTCGGCCGGTCGGGTGAGCTGCGGCCAGTGG
>JAEYUT010000385.1 GCA_023432305.1 Actinomycetes bacterium | reverse complement strand
CGCTCACCCTCCGTGGGGCGGTCGGCCGGATGCGGCACACCCTCACCTCCGACCATCCCGCCGATCGGCGTCGCCGTGATGACGCGGCGGCCGCGCTCGCGCTGCTCGCTGAGGCGCGGATCCCGGGTGCCGATCCGCGCGACTGGCGCGGCCTCGCGCCCGTCTCCACAGACGCGCCGCTCGTCGACCTCGACGACCCCGAGAACCCGGATGTGCGGGTCACCGTGTCGCCGTCGCGACTCGAGACCTTCGCGCGCTCGGCGATGGAGTGGTTCGTCGAAGCCAACCGGGGCGGCTCCGCCGGGCTCGCCGCGGGCTTCGGCACCCTCATCCATGACGTGCTCGAGCACGCGGTCACCCCCGAGCAGCAGACCGTCGAGGCGATGACGGAGGCGCTGCGTGCGCGCTGGGGCGAGCTGCAGTTCGAGAGCGCGTGGGTGGGCGTGCAGCAGGAGCGCGCGGCGACCGCCGCGATCGAGGCGCTCGCCGCCTACCTCGCAGCGCGGGCTGCCGCGGGTGCTGTGCGTCTCGGTGCCGAGACCGCGTTCGAGCTCGACGAGGCGCCTGCGCGCCTCCGCGGCACGATCGACCGCATCGAGCGCCAGGGTGACGACGTCGTCATCATCGACCTCAAGACCGGGGCGCCGAAGACGCAGAAGCAGGTCGACGAGAACCCGCAGCTGAAGGCATACCAGCTGGCGTTCGCACGCGGTGAGATCGACGGCATCCCCGAGGGCGTCGCGTCCGGCGGTGCGCGCATGCTCTACACGCGCGGCACCGCGACGAGCCCCTACAAGATCGTCGACCAGGCGCAGCTGACGCCCGAGCAGCTCGCCGACTTCGCCGCGTTCGTGCGCGAGGCGGCGACCGTGATGGCAGGCACGCGCTTCCCCGCGACGCCCATCGACGATCCGTTCATGATGGCGGGATCCGACATCCGCCTCGTGCATCTTCCCGGGGAGGTCTCCGGTGACTGACCTCACCCTCATCGACGCCGCCACGCCGGAGCCGCGCCCCCGCACCCGCACGATGAGCGCCCTCGACATCGCAGCCGCGCTCGAGCTGCCGCCCCCGACCCCCGAGCAGGTCGCGGTGATCGAATCCGACCCCACGGCTCCCGCACTGGTGATCGCGGGCGCCGGATCCGGCAAGACCGAGACGATGGCGGCCCGCACCCTGTGGCTCGTCGCGAACGGGCATGCAGCGCCCGGAGAGATCCTGGGCCTCACGTTCACGCGCAAGGCCGCGGGCGAGCTCGCCGTGCGCATGGCGGAGCGCATCGCGGCGCTGCGCGAGAAGGGCCTCATGCCAGAGACAGGCGCCCCCGACCCGGCCGCCGAGCTGCTGGATGCCCCGCGCGTCTCCACCTACAACGCCTTCGCCGCGGCGATCTTCCGCGACAACGCAGCGCTTCTCGGCTTCGACGGCGATGGCGTCGTGCTGGGGGAGGCCGCGTCATGGCTGCTCGCCCGGCAGATCGTGGTCGACAGCGACGACGATCGTCTCGCCGGCCTCGATGCGGGCGTCGACAAGGTCACGACCGCCGTGGTGCAGCTGGCGGCGGCGCTCAGCGAGAACCTCGCCGACCCCGACGCGGTCGCCGCATATGCGGCCGACATCCGCTCGCTCTCCGACCTGCCGAACGGAGGCAGGGGTCGCTACCCGGAGGTCGAGTCGGCGGTCGTCGACCGGATCGCCGCGCTGCCGCTGCTCGTCGACCTCGCGGTGCGGTTCCAGCGCACCAAGTTCGAGCGCGGATACACCGAGTTCTCCGACCAGATCGCCACGGCGATGCGCATCGTGGAGGCGAATCCGGAGGTCGCGGCGACCCTGCGTGAGCAGTACCGCTTCGTGATCCTCGACGAATACCAGGACACCAGCGTCTCGCAGTCGCGCCTGCTGTCGACGATCTTCGCGGGCGCGCCCGTCATGGCGGTCGGCGACCCCCACCAGTCGATCTACGGATGGCGTGGGGCGAGTGCCTCGAACCTCGCCGAGTTCCGCGACTGGTTCGGCTGCCGCACCACGCTCTCGCTGTCGACCAGCTGGCGCAACGGCGCGCGCATCCTCGCTGCCGCGAACCGCATCATCGAGCCGCTGAGCGCCGCCTCGGCCGTCGAGGTGAAGCCGCTCGCGCCGCGCCCCGGGGCCGACGAGCTGCCGCTCACGGTCGTCTACGAGCAGACGCTCGCCGATGAGGCGGCGCGCGTGGCGGAGTGGTTCCGCGGTCGGCTCGCCGACCGCAGCTTCTGGAAGGCGCCCAAGGGCGAGACGGATGCCGCCCCGCCGTCGGCGGCGCTTCTGCTGCGGGCCCGGGCCAACCTCGAGGCGTATCTCGCGGCGTTCCGCGCCGCGGGGGTCAAGTACCACGTGCTCGGCGTCGGGGGCCTTCTCGCAGAGCCGGTGGTGGCCGATATCGTCGCGGCGCTTGCGGTGATCGCGCGCGCTGATTCCGGATCCGAGCTCATCCGTCTGCTCGTCGGCTCGCGCTGGCGCATCGGCCCGCGCGACATAGTGGCGCTCCGTTCGCTGGCATCGTGGCTCGCGAAACGCGACCACACCCTCCAGCCGCTCAGCGAGATCGCTCTCGAGGCGCTGCGCAGCTCCGTCGCGGCCGAGGAGTCGCTGTCGCTCGTCGACGCCCTCGACTTCCTCGCTCACGCACCGGAATCGCACGGCATCATCGCGACCGCGGGGTTCTCCGAGGTGGGGCTCGCGAGACTGCGGGAGGCGGGCGAGCTGTTCGCGCGGCTGCGTCGCCGCGCGCGGCTGCCGCTCGGTGAGCTCACCTCGCTCGTCATCGAATCCCTCGATCTCGACATCGAGGTCGCCGCCAACGAGTCGCGACCCGGCGGCGCGCGCGCGCTCGAGGCGTTCGCGGATGCCGTGGCCGGCTTCGAACAGCTCGGACAGAGCGCCGACCTCGCCGACTTCCTCGGCTGGCTGCGCGAGGCGCAGAGTCGCGAGCGCCTCACCCCGCGCACCGAGCCTCCGGAGCCGGGCTGCGTGCAGGTGCTCACGATCCACGGCTCGAAGGGCCTCGAATGGGATGTCGTGGCGGTGCCGCGGCTTGTCGAGGGCGAGCTGCCGAACCCGTCCGCGACATCCACGGGCTGGCTGCAGTTCGGCGGATTCCCGTACGCGTTCCGCGGAGACCGCGATGCCCTTCCGGTGTTCGACTGGCAGACGTGCGAGACGCGCGCCGAGGTCGTGCAGCGCATGAAGCAGTTCAAGGAGGCGGAGAAGGAGCGCCTGCTGCTGGAGGATCGCCGCCTCGCCTATGTGGCGCTCACCCGCGCTCGCAGTCATCTGCTGCTCGCCGGATCGTTCTGGGCGTCGCAGTCGAAGCCGCGCACGCCGAGCCGGTTCCTCACGGAGCTCGCCGATGCCTTCCTCATCGACCAGCTGCCCGAGGCACCCGAGTCCGAGGAGCTCCCCGAAGGCGAGGCCGCCGCGCCCATCGACTGGCCGCGCGATCCGCTCGGCTCCCGTCGCGCGCGTGTCGAGGAGGCAGCCGAGGCAGTGCGCGCCGCCCCGACGGAGGTCGCGGACGAGCGTCTCGCGACCGAGCTGCGCCTGCTGCTGGAGGAGCACCGTGAGCGGCTCGCCGGCGGAGCGACGGGCGCCCCGCCGATGCGCGTGCAGGCATCTCGCTTCAGCGACTACGTGAACGCTCCGGAGGAGACCCTCGCCCAGGTGCGGCGCCCGATGCCCGAGAAGCCGTACCGCGCAACGCGCCTCGGCACGCTCTTCCACGCCTGGGTCGAGAACCGCTCCACGGCTCCGGTCGTGGGCGGTCTCGACGAGCTGCAGGATCTCGATCTCGAGGCGTCGGATGAGCGCATCGCGGTCGACGAGGAGCGCTTCGCGCAGCTGCGTGAGACGTTCGCGGCCTCGCCGTGGGGCGGGCTGCAGCCGGTGGATGTCGAACGCGAGATCCACCTGCCGTTCGATGGTCGCGTCGTGATCTGCAAGCTCGACGCCGTGTATCAGCACGGGGAGCGCTTCGAGGTCGTCGACTGGAAGACGGGGCGGTCGCCGTCGGATGCCGCCGACCTCGAGCGCAAGCAGCTGCAGCTGGCGCTCTACCGCCTGGCGTACGCGAGCTGGCGCGGGGTGGATCCGGATCTCATCGACGCCGCCTTCTATTTCGTGGCGGACGACACGATCGTGCGCCCGGAGCGCATCGACACGGAGGCGGATCTGCTGCGCCGCTGGCGCGAGGCGTTCCCGAACGGCTGAGCGTCAGCGTGCAGTCGCGTGGATCGCGTTCGACAGTGCGTCGACGGGTTCGCGGGCGGCGCGCGGGTTGGCGAGCAGCGTGAAGTCGATCTCGCCGAGCGGCGGCAGCTCGAACGTGCTCGTCACTTCGACGAGGTCGTCGGGGATGAGCACCCGCGGGTAGGCGGCGATGCCGATGCCGGCGCGCAGGGCGGCGAGCATCCCGTTGACTTCGCGGGTGTTGCAGGTGATGCGCCACGTGCGACCGGCCGCTTCGAGCGCACGGATCGCGGCGTCTCGCGAGACGCTGGGCGCCTGGTACACGATGAGCGGCACGTGCGCGTCGGCATCGAGACGCTGCGAGCGGTGCGCGACCCACACGAGCGGCTCGCGTCGCACCGTGCGGCCGTCGGTCTCGCCGGGCTCCTGCTTGACGTATACGAGGTCGAGCTGCCCGGCGGCGAGGCGCCGCGCGAGCTGACCGCTCTGGCCGACGGTGAGTTCGAGGTTGATGTGCGGGTAGAGCTGCCGGAAGTCGCGCAGCACCTGGGGCAGGTGGGTGAGGGCGAGGTCGTCGGCGGCACCGAATCGCAGGCGCCCGCGCATCGCGGAGCCGACGAAGTAGGCGGCCGCTTCGTCGTGGGCGGCGAGGATGGTGCGCGCGAAGCCGAGCATCGCGTCGCCGTTGTCGGTGAGCTGCACAGCGCGGGTGTCGCGCACGATGAGCTGGCGGCCGGCCGCCGCTTCGAGTCGTCTCACCTGCTGGCTGACGGTCGGCTGGCTGAGTCCGAGGAGCTCGCCGGCGCGTGTGAAGCTCAGCGTGTCGGCGACGGCGACGAAGGTGCGCAGCAGGACTGGATCGAACATCCTCGCCTTTCATTCGATATCCGAATGGGACTTATTGCAACGATAGTTCGGCGTAATGACCGGCGCCAGCCTAGCCTGGTGTCATGCCGTCCGTCGCTCCACCTGATCACCACCCCGCGACGGAGCCCATCCCGATCTTCTCGAGCCGCCCCACCTGGCGTGACAGCTTCGCCGCCCTCGGCGTGTACAACTACCGGCTGTACCTGGCGATGCTCGCGCTCGGCAGCACGGGCGGATGGATGGCCCGCGTCGCGATCGACTGGCTCGTGCTCGAACTCACGGGGAGTGTGGCGCTCGTCGGCATCGCGGTGGCGCTGCAGTTCGCGCCCACGATCATCCTGGGGCCGTGGGCAGGCGTGCTCTCCGATCGCGCGAACCGTCGCCTCATCATGCTCGGCACCCAGGCCTTCGCGACGCTCGCGAACGGCGTGCTGGCGGTGCTCGTGATCACCGGGCACGTTCAGGTGTGGCATGTCCTCGCGGTCGCGGGGCTCACCGGCATCTCCTACGCGATCGAAGGGCCGAGTCGTGCCGCGTTCGTCTACGAGATGGTGGGCACTGCGCGCCTCCGCGGCGCGATCAGCCTCAATGCGACGACCTTCCACCTCGGGGGCCTCCTCGGCCCCGCGCTCTCGGGGGTGCTCATCGTCGCGGTCGGCTCGGGATGGTCGATCGCGATCAACGCCGCGACGACCGGCGTGGCCGTCGTCGCGATCCTGCTCATGCGCGTCCACGAGCTGCACCCGACACCGCGGCAGCCCCGTCAGAGGGGGCAGTTCGTCGAGGGGCTGCGCTATGCGTGGAGCAAGCCCGCGATCTTCTGGACGCTCGTGCTGCTGGCATCCGTGTCGATCTTCGGCATGAACCTGCCCGTGCTTCTGACGTCCGCCGCCGACGAGATCCACCGCACGGGCGCGGCCGGCTACGGCCTCTACAAC
>JAEYUT010000338.1 GCA_023432305.1 Actinomycetes bacterium | reverse complement strand
CCTTCCCCAGACCGGAATCAGAACCACCCCCGCCCCGGAGCTCTCGACGTGAACGACATCCTCACCGCCATCCTCGACGCCGTGCAGTCGGTCGATCCCGTGCTGCGCACGATCATCGCGGGCATCGGGATCTTCCTGGAGACGTCGGTGCTCGTGGGCCTCGTCGTCCCCGGCGACTCGATCGTGATCGTCGCCGCGACCGCCGTCTCGAACCCTGCCGAGTTCATCGCGCTGACGCTCATCGTCATCGCGGGGGCGCTCGGAGGCGAGAGCGTGGGCTTCGCGCTGGGCCGATTCTTCGGCCCCCGCATCCGCCACTCGCGCCTCGGGCGCCGCATCGGCGAGCACAACTGGGTGCGAGCCGAGAACTACGTCGATCGGCGCGGTGGGATCGCCGTGTTCATCTCCCGGTTCCTCCCGGTGCTGCACTCGCTCGTGCCGCTCACCGTGGGGATGAGCAACATGACCTACCGGCGCTTCATGGCCTGGACGGTCCCCGCGTGCATCGTGTGGGCCGTCGCCTACGTCTCGGTGGGGTCCGCGGCCGCCGGGTCCTACCGGCAGCTCTCCGACCAGCTGCACTGGGCGGGCTACGGGTTCGTCGCCGTCATCGTCGCCTTCCTCATCGCCGTGATGGTGGGAAAGAAGCTCATCGAGCGCTCGCAGGCGCGCCACTGGCAGCACCCCGGCGACGGCGACACCACCACCATCGAAGACGCCGAATGAGAGAACCCCGCACGGCCTCGGCCATGCGGGGTTCTCTCGCTCCGTCGTGCGCGGCGCGATTACGCGGCCAGCACCTCGGAGAGGATCGCGGCGGCAGCGGCCTTCGCGGTCGCGAGGCGCGCCTCGTCGCCCTGCGGGTCGCGAGCGAATGCGCGCGTCACGAGTGCGTCGGCCGCGATGAAGGCCGCCTCGAAGCCCGCGCGAGTCTCGGGGGTGTCAGCCAGCTCGAAGCGCGCGGCGAGCGCCGAGAACAGGTTGTCGGCCATGACCGAGTTGCGCGGCTCGCCCTCGGCCGGGCGCAGGTCGATCACATCGCCCAGACGCAGCGACGTGAAACCGGGCTCCGAGCGGTGGAACTCGATGAACACATCCAGCGACGCATCCAGCGCCGACTTCCAGTCGGTGTGCGCGGCGTCGTCGATGACCTCGAGAGCCTTCGCGGTGACGCGGTCCTCGTTGCGGGCGGCGAGGCTCTGCAGCACGGCGATGCGGTCGGGGAAGTAGCGGTACACAGTGCCGATCGAGGCGCCGGCGCCTTCGGCCACCATCGCGGTGGTGAGTCGCTCGTAGCCGATGTCGGCCACCACGGCGGCGGCGGCATCGAGCAGGGCAGCAAGACGGGCCGTGCTGCGAGCCTGCATGGGTTCGTTGCGGATCAGCTGTGCGGGTGGCGGCGCTGTGAGAGTGTCGGGCACTGATTCTCCTCGGGAATGTGTGAGGAAATCGTACCCCGCGAAGACTTGACACGCGCTGAGGAAACCACGCAATCGACATGCCAGACTGGGGGGATGCAATCCGCCGTGTCCCCCGAGGGACAGCCCTCTCCGACACGGCGCGCGCACTTCGCAGCGCGCATCGAGGACCGCATCCACCGCTTCCGGGAGCGCCGAGCCCGGCGACGCGGGCTGGTGCCCACGATCATCCCGTTCGTCGGCTACGGAGGCGATGGCTGGGCCCGCGTGCTCGCCCGCGTCATCCTGCAGAAGCCCGACCGCCGCGCCCCCGATCGCTCACGCGGCATCCGGGGCTGGCGCAGCTTCACGAGCATCCACGTCGCGCACGCGTCGATCCAGGTGGAGGCGGGCGGGGTGAGCCACACCGTCACCGCCGACCGAGGCGGGCTCGTGGATGTGCGGCTCGAGACCGATCTCGTGCCCGGATGGCAGAGCCTGACGCTCTCCATCGCGGGCGCGGATGCCGTGGAGATGCCCGTGCTCATCGTGGATCCGGCTGTGCGGTTCGGCATCGTGTCGGACATCGACGACACCGTGCTGGTGACAGCTCTTCCGCGGCCCTTCGTGGCGGCCTGGAACACGTTCGTGCTCAACGAGCATGCTCGACGCCCGGTGCCGGGGATGTCGGTGCTGTACGACCGGATCGTGTCAGCGCACCCCGGCTCCCCCATCGTGTACGTGTCGACGGGTGCCTGGAACACCGTGCTCACCCTCAATCGGTTCCTCACCCGCCACCTGTACCCGCGCGGCCCGCTCCTGCTCACCGACTGGGGGCCGACGATCGACGGCTGGTTCCGGTCGGGCGCGGAGCACAAGAAGATCAACCTGCGCCGACTCGTGGCCGAGTTCCCGAACATCCGGTGGCTTCTCGTGGGCGACGACGGCCAGCACGACGAGCAGCGGTACGCGGAGCTCGTCGCCGAGCATCCGGAGAACGTCGCAGCGGTCGCGATCCGTCAGCTGACGACGAGCGAGGCGGTGTTCGCCGGCGGACGATCGGGGCACGACGAACCCGAAGGCTCCGTTCCGTGGGTGTGGGGCTCGGACGGCGCGGAGCTCGCCGAGAAGCTGTCCGCGATCGGGGTGCTTCCCGCTCCCCGCGCATGAGCGATTGACCCCCGAAGGGGGGTGCCCTAGCATGGGCCCACCCCCACGTCGGCTCGCCGCCCTCCCCTGACCCGAAGGGCCCCCGCATGTCGGGACACCTGTTCGCGCTCACGGTCGCGCTGCTCGCCGCCGCGATCGCCGCCATCGCGACGGCTGCGGTCGCTCTCGTGCGCGCACAACGGCTCGATGTGCGGCGCGGCGCTGTGCTCGCCGCTCTCGCCGGCGTCGCCGTTTCGGCGGGTGCGCTCAGCTGGAGTGCCGTCGCCCCCGTTCCCGCGCACGTCGAAGCCGTCGAGCCCGCTGACGGGCTCGATCACCCTCAGCCGGGCCGCGACGCCGAGACGTTCACCGCGCAGCTGCCGACGCTCGCGCCCGACGACGCGGACGAGGTGCCGGATCTGCATCTCGAAGCTCCAGCAGCAGACCCGCACCCGGATCCAGAAGCGGCAGAGGAAGACCCTCCCGCACCAGAAGCGACCCGCTGACCACGAACGGCTCACCCGCGCGCGCCTGGACGAACCAGACCGGGTCGGTGATCTGGTGGCGCGATGCCTCGCCCAGGTCGTCGCGCACACGCACCTCGTAGCGCCGCGTGGGGTCGAGGCCCGGGAGCGCGGTGCGCGGTGTGAAGGCGCGCGTCGAGGTCTCGGTGCGGATCCAGGCGAACACGGCGTGCGAGGCGTCTTCCGAGACGACGCCGTGCAGCAGCTCCCCCGGGTCGAGGGAGTCGGCGCGGACGGTGATGCCGCTGTGCAGCAGAGGACGCAGCTCGCGATAGAGAGCTGCCCAACGGGTGAGGAGCTCGAGCTCCTCCTCGGTGCACTCGGTGACATCCCATTCGATGCCCGCGTGCCCGAAGAGCGCCGTGAGCATCCGGAACGCGAGGCTCGCCTCGCGATGCGTGGTGTGGGCGCGCGGGGGGCCGACGTGCGAACCCGACACCTCCGGGGGCAGCAGCGTGCCCGTCCAGCGCTGGATGAGCTGGCGCTCGACGGGGTCGTTGCTGTCGGAGGGCCACACGCGCTGCGCGTGCGACAGGGCGCCGAGGTCGGCGCGCGCCCCACCGGAGGCGCACGCCTCGATCTCGAGACCGGGGTGGCGCTCACGCAGCGCATCCATGAGCGCGTAGGCGGCGCGCGTCTGGCTGCCGACGCTCGCACGTCCGAGGTAGGAGGAGACGGGGGCGTGCAGCTCGCGGTTGTGGTCCCACTTGATGAAGTCGACCTGCGCCTCAGCGATGACGGCGCTCATCTTCTCGAGCAGGTGCGCGTACACGGCGGGGTTGCCGAGGTCGAGGACGAGCTGGTGGCGCCACTCCTCACGGGATCCGAGGATCCAGTCCGGGTGGATGCGCGCGAGATCGGAGTCGAGATTGACCATCTCGGGTTCGAACCACAGGCCGAACTGCATGCCGAGCTCATGCACCCGATCCGAGAGCGGGCGCAGCCCCTCAGGCCACGACTCCTCGTCGACGATCCAGTCGCCGAGACCCGCGCGGTCGCTGTGGCGCGCGGGGAACCAGCCGTCGTCGAGCACGAACCGCTCCACACCCACGCGCGCTGCCACCTCCGCGAGCTCGGTGAGCTTGGCCGAGTCGTGGTCGAAGTACACCGCCTCCCAGGTGTTGAGCACGAGCGGACGCGGCGTGCTGGGGTGCGCGGCGAGGTGGCGCGCGTAGGCGTGCAGCCGCGCGCTCGCGCCGTCGATGCCGTCCTCACTCCACGCCGCGACGAGCTCCGGCGACTCGTAGCGCTCGTTGGCCCGCAGACGCACCTCGCCCGGGGCGAGCAGCTCCCCGATGACGAGCACCGAGCGGTGCACACCCGCACCCTCGGGCAGGCGCTCCACGTGCACCTCCTGGTTGCCGCTCCACGCGAGGTGCGCGGCCCACAGCTCGCCCGAGCGGAAGCCGAACCCGGGTGTGCCGACCATCGTGACGAACGGCGCATCGTGGCCGGGCCGCCCTCGGCGCACGGAACGCGAATGGGAGCCGT
>JAEYUT010000309.1 GCA_023432305.1 Actinomycetes bacterium | reverse complement strand
GATGGCGAGCGCGGTCACGATCGCGCCTGCGAGAGCGAGGCCCGAGACCGCGGTCTGGCTGGCCGAGAGCCCCACGATCGCGACGACGGCCGCGGCGCTCGCACCCCAGCTGATGCCGATGATGTCGGGGGAGGCGAGCGGATTGCGCAGCAGCGTCTGGAAGGTGACCCCCGCGACCCCGAACGCGACCCCGACGAGCACGGCGAGCACCGCGCGCGGCAGCCGCAGCTCGCCCACGGTGAAGGACGCACCGGGGACCTGCTCGCCCAGCAGCACGCGCACCACGTCGTCGATCGGGTAGAAGGTGCGCCCCAGCATGAGAGCTGCGACGAACAGCGCGAGCACGGCAGCGGCGAGGATCGCGCAGACGCGCGCATGGCGCCGGTTTCGGAGGCGGCGCCCGGAGGCGACGAGGGCGGCGGTCACAGCTCGCGCACCTTCTGGCGGCGCACGATCGCGATGAAGACGGGGGCGCCGATGAGCGCCGTGATGATGCCCACCTCCACCTCGCCGGGGCGCGCCACGAGCCGCCCCACGACATCCGAGGCGAGCAGCAGCACGGCGCCCGTGAGCGCCGAGAACGGCAGCAGCCACCGGTGATCGGGGCCCACGAGCAGGCGGCACACGTGCGGCACGACGAGACCGACGAACGCGATGGGGCCGGCGATCGCGGTCGCCGCTCCGCACAGTGCGAACGCGCCGAACGAGGCGACGAGGCGGGTGCGCGCGACGTTCTCGCCGAGCCCTGCCGCGAGGTCGTCGCCGAGCGCGAGCGAGTTCATGCCGCGGGCGCACATGAGGCACACGAGCGCGCCGAGTGCGAGGAACGGGGCGACGAGCCCGATGCGATCCCAGACCGCTCCGCCCACGCCGCCGATCTGCCAGAACCGGAACTCGGTGAGCACGTCGACCCGCGGCAGCAGGATCGCGTTGACGAGCGACGTGAGGGCGGCGGCTGTCGCGGCCCCCGCGAGGGCGAGCTTGAGGGGAGTGGCACCACCTCGGCCCAGCGATCCGATCGCGTACACGGCGATTCCGGCCGCCGTCGCGCCGACGATCGCGACCACGACGGTCGTGACGGCGTTCGCGAGACCGAAGAAGGCGATGCCGGTGACGACCGCGAGCGCCGCCCCTCCCGTGAGTCCGAGGATCCCGGGATCTGCGAGCGGATTGCGGGTGACGGCCTGCAGCGTCGCGCCCGAGAGCGCGAGGGCCGCCCCCACGACGATCGCGAGGACCGTGCGAGGAAGTCGTGCGGCGACAGCCGCTTCGCCGATGCCCTCTGTCGAGCCGCCGAGCGCCGCCCCGATCTCGGCGAACGAGACGTCGCGCACACCGAATGCCACCGAGGCGACCACGAGCAGCGCGAGCACGGCGCAGCCCGCTGCCAACCACAGCAGACGCACGCTCACCGGGCGCCGCAGCGCGGCGACGCCCGGTGAGCTGTCGGTCGTGGCGAGCGTGGTCACTCCGAGCCGGTCGCGCCCGCCGCGAGCACGCTCAGGTACTCGTCGATTCCCCAGTCGATCGACAGCGGGGAGGGGTTGGCGGAGGCCGCGAGCGGCGTGCCGTTCTGCAGCACCGCGATGCGGCCGTCTGCGATCGCCGGGATGAGCGAGAGCAGCGGGTCGGCCTGCAGCTGCGCGATCGTCGCCGCAGCGTCGTCGCCGTACGTGACGAACACGTCGACGTCGGCGAACTCATCCGCCTTCTCAGCGCTCACGGTCACGTAGAAGTCGGAGGTCGCGGCCGACTCCTTCTCGACGATCTCGGGCAGCGGCAGCCCGACGCTCGCGAGGAACCCGGGGCGGGTGTCGTGCGAGGTGTAGAAGCCGATCTGGCTGAGGTCGCTCGGGTCGAGGTAGGAGAACAGCACCTTCTTGCCGGCGAGATCCGGCTGTGCGGCGAGGGCATCGTCGACCCGGGTGTGCAGTTCCTCGATGAGCGCGTCGCCCTCCTCGGCGAGGCCGAGTGCGGCGGAGTCGAGTCGGATCATCTCCTCATAGGAGGTGCCCCACGCGACATCGGGGAATGCGACGACGGGGGCGATCTTGGAGAGCGTCTCGTACTCCTCCTCGGTGATGCCCGAGTACGCGGCGAGGATCACATCAGGCTGGGTGTCGGCGACGGCGCTGAAGTCGATGCCATCGGTCTCGTCGAAGAGGACGGGGGTCTCGGCGTCGAGCTCCTCGAGCGCATCCTCGACCCAGGGCAGCACGCCGTCGCCGTCGTCGTCGCCCCAGGTGGCCTTGCTCATCCCCACCGGCACGATGCCGAGCGCGAGCGGCACCTCGTGGTTGGCCCACGCCACGGTCGCGACCCGCTCCGGCCGTTCGGTGATGGTGGTCGTCCCGTAGGCGTGCTCGATCGTGACGGGGAAGGTGCCGTCGCTGTCGGCGGCCGGTGCGTCGCCGGTGGTGGTCGCGCTGCATGCGCTGAGCGCGAGGGCGGCTGCGAGCATGAGGGGGACAGTGCGGATGGCGCGCACGAGCGTCCTTTCATCGAGGGATGGGAGGTCGCGCGGCAGATCATCGGCGCGCTTAGTCAGGTTAGCCTAACCTCACATCGGGATCCAGCCGCTGCGGCGTGTCCCGAGGGTGCTCTCAGGGGCCGCAGCTCAGGGCGTGGCGAAGCCCGCGCCGATGATCTCGGCGAGCTCGCGGGGGCGCTCGAAGGGGATCGCATGACCGACGCCCTCGATGGTCGTGAGCCGGCTCGACGGCAGGGCCGCGTGCAGCGCGGCGGCTGAGCGCCGCATGAGCGCGCGCTCGCGCGCGCCCACGACGACATCCGCGCGGCCCGGGAACCGCGACCAGCGCTCCGGCACGGTGAAGCGCAGGTTCTCGCCCACCGACGCCACCATGTCATCGGCGCTCATGGTCGCGGAGGTGCGCACATAGTCCGCCATGAGCGACTCCGGCACCCGCAGCTCCGCAGCCTGCGCGCGGGCGAATCGCGTGCTGCGGGCGAG
>JAEYUT010000306.1 GCA_023432305.1 Actinomycetes bacterium | reverse complement strand
GTGATGGGGCGGCCGTCGGTGATCGAGCTGCCGAAGTTGCCGGTGAACACCTGGCCGAGGTACTCGAGATACTGCACGATGATGGGCCGGTCGTAGCCGGCCTCGTGGATGCGCTCCGCGAGCTGGTCGGCGGGGAGACGTCCGCCGAGGGCCGCCGTGATCGGGTCGCCGATCAGCCGAAGGAAGACGAACACCATCGTCACGAGGATGAAGACGGTGGGGAAGATCAGCAGGAAGCGGACGAGGATGTAGCGCCAGAGCGAACCGCCGGCTCGGCGGTACTTCAGCGCCGCCGCGGCGGGAGTCGCCGCCGGCACGGGGGGTGTGACCGTGGACATTCGGGGCCTGTCTCTCAGCCGAGCGCGAGGCGGAACCGCTCAGGGCGGTCCCACCTCGCGCTGCGTCTCATCGGAGCGGGGAGGATCAGATCAGCGGGTGATCGGTGCGAAGCGGAGCTTGAACGACGTGTCGAGGATGACGCCCTCGACACCGGTGCCGGTCACCGCGACCTGCGCTCCCTGAAGCAGCGGCAGCGTCGACAGCTGCTGCGCCACGAGCTCCTGGATCTGCTCGATCATCGCGGTGCGCTTCGCGACATCCGGCTCGACCGCCTGGGCGAGGATGAGCTGCTCCACCTGGGCATCCGAGAAGTGGTTGCCGAGGAAGTTCTCCGTGAGGAAGAACGGCGCCAGGTAGTTGTCGGCATCCGAGTAGTCGGGGAACCATCCGAGCTGGTACGCGGGGTATGCGTCCGCTGTCCGGTCCTTCGAGTACTGCACCCACTCGGTGGACTGCAGATCCACGGCGAACAGGCCATCCGCCTCGAGCTGATCCTTGATCATCGCGTACTCGTCACCCGACGAGGGCCCGTAGTGGTCGGGGCTGTACTGCAGGCTCAGCGACACCGGGGTCTCCACACCGGCGCTCGTGAGGATCTCCGCGGCCTTGGCGGCATCAGGACCCCCGTTGCCGTCGCCGTAGAGCTCCTTGAGCGACTGGGTCGCCCCGGCGAAGCCATCAGGCACGTAGGAGTAGAGCGGCGTGTAGGTGCCCTTGTAGACCTGCTCGGCGATCGCGTCACGGTCCACGAGCGAAGCCATCGCCTGCCGCACAGCGAGAGCCTTCGCCGGGTCGGCTTCGGCAGTGGTGGCGCCGTAGGGCTGCGTGTCGAAGTTGAACACGATGTAGCGGATCTCGCCGCCGGGTCCCTCGACCACCTCGACATCGTCGTTGCCGCGCAGATCCTCGACATCGGTCGCCGAGAGGCTGCGGTGCGCCACATCGATCTGCCCCTTCTCGACCTCGAGCTTGAGGTTGGAGGAGTCGGCGTAGTAGTTGAGGATCACCCCGTCATTGGCGGGCGCGTCGATGAGGCCCGTGTAGTCGGGGTTCGGCTCGAACTGCACGACGTTGTTGAAGTCGTAGTCGGTGATGATGTACGGGCCGCCGAACGCGTTCGCCTCGACGATCTCGTCGTCGGGGGTGATGGCGTCAGCAGAGAACACCTCCTCGTCGACGATCGCACCGGGGAAGCTCGTGAGGATGAAGGGGAAGACCTGGTCGTTCTCGGTCTTGAGCGTGAACACCACGGTGGTCTCGTCGGTGGCTTCCACCTTCTCGAGGTTGTACAGCAGGCTCGAGGCTCCGTTGGGGTCGGCGATCGCGATGTTGCGCTCGAAGGAGAACACGACATCGGATGCCGTCAGCTCGTTGCCGTTGGCCCAGGTGAGTCCCTCGGGGAGGGTCACCGTGTATTCGGTCGGCGAGGTGAACTCGGCCGTCTCCGCGAGGTCCGGAACGACCTCCGAGGAGTTGAAGTCGGTCGTCACGAGGTACGGGAAGACCTGCACCTGAACCGCGAGAGAGCCGTTGTCGTACGACCCGGCCGGGTCGAGCGTCGTGACCTTGTCCGTGGTGCCGACGACGATGAGGTTGTCGCCGCCGCCGGATCCGCCGGAGCCCGACGTGCACCCGGAGAGCACGAGGGCCGCGCCGAGGGGAAGGGCTGCAGCTGCCAGAAGGCGAGACTTCCGTGAGACGGATGACATGATCCGGACCTCTTTCCTGCTGTGACTGGGGGAATGCCGCAGTCCCCTATTCGGGGGGCGACAGGTATGTTCAGGTCTAGCACAGGAGGCTCCGGGGGAACCTCAGGTTTCGGGGGCGCGCGCAGAGGATCGTCGGGCCGCGCGCTCAGACGCAGCGAACGTGCGTGGAAACCTGGTCGGGCGCCGAGAATCGTCGTTTATCACGCAACATTTCAGCGCGAACGCGTCACTCGCCGCGGAGCTCCCGACGCTCGCTCTCGAGCGCGACCGACTGACGCCCGAGTTCGACCTCGCGCTCGCGATCGCCGTCGGCCCGCGCACGCTGCATCGCACCCAGCAGCTCGCTCTTGCGGCGCAGCAGGTCGCGGTCGACGAGCGACGTCACAACGCTGCGACAGTACGCTGGCAGCTGCTCCTTGCGCTCAGGCAGCGGGGCGACACCCAGCTGCATGACGAGCTTGCCGAACCCAGGCGGCACCTCCTCGGAGATCCGCTGAAGCCAGTTCGCCGCCGTCACCTGGTCGAGATTCGTGCGCACCGCGTCGCGCACGATCGCGAGCGTCTGGTTCGCGAAACGCGCCTCGGTCGCCTTCGCGATGAGCGGCTCCCCCACCGCCTGCGGGTACTGAAGGATCGCCATGAGCGCGTCGCGCTCCATCCGCGTCACCGGATCCGTCGGAAGCTCGGTGAGGCTCGCCTCCTGGGGTGCCGGCGGCTGAGGCGGCTCGGTCTGCGGCCGACGAGGGTCGGACTCCTGCCGGGCATCGCCGCGCTCGGTGCGCTTGGCGGCAGCCGCGACCGCGCGGCCCACCTCATCCGGGTTCATGCCGAGCCAGCCCGCGAGGTTGCGCACATAGCCGATCGAGAGCGCCCGGTCGCGAATGCCGGCGACGACGGGCGCGGCCGCCCTCAGCGCCGCGACACGACCCTCGACGGTCTCCAGGTCGTGACCGGCCAGGCGACGACGGATCATGAACTCGAACATCGGCTTGCGGGTGCGGATGAGCTCGCGCACCGCCTGATCACCGCGAGCCAGACGCAGATCGCAGGGATCGAGGTTGTCGGGCGCCACCGCCACGAACGTCTGCGCGGCGAAGCGCTGCTCCTCCGCGAAGGCGCGGCTCGCCGCACGCTGGCCCGCCTCATCCGGGTCGAACGTGAAGACGACCTCGCCCGTCGAGGTGGCGTCCGCGTTGTCGACATCGCCCAGCACCCGCCGCACCACCTTGATGTGGTCGACGCCGAACGCCGTGCCGCACGTCGCGACCGCCGTCGTGATCCCCGCGAGATGGCACGCCATGACATCGGTGTAGCCCTCGACGATCACCACCTGCTTGCCCTTGGCGATCTCGCGACGCGCGAGATCGAGGCCGTAGAGCACCTGGGACTTGTGGAACACGAGCGTCTCGGGGGTGTTGAGGTATTTGGGCCCCTGGTCGTCGTCGAAGAGCTTGCGCGCGCCGAAGCCGACCGTCTGACCGGTGACGTCGCGGATCGGCCAGATCACGCGCCCGCGGAAGCGGTCATACGAGTTGCCGCGCTCCCCTGTCGACAGCAGGCCCGCAGCGACGAGCTCATCCTGCGTGAAACCCTGCTTCATGAGCGCGTTCTTGAGCGCATCGAACGACTTCGGCGCGAAGCCCACGCCGAAGCGATCGGCGGCGGCCTGATCGAAGCCGCGCCCGCCGAGGAAGTCGCGACCCGGCTGCGCAGCCGGCTCCGCGAGCTGCGCGCGGAAGAACTGCTCCGCCGCCGCATTCGCCGCAAGCAGCCGCGCGCGGTTGCCGTGATCGGCGGCGGGGCCCGAGCCGTCTTCGTAGTGCAGCTCCACGCCCACACGCCCCGCCATGCGCTCGACAGCCTCCTGGAAGCTGACGTGGTCCATCTTCTGCAGGAACGTGAAGACGTCGCCGCCCTCACCGCATCCGAAGCAGTGGTAGAAGCCCACCTGCGGGCGCACGTGGAAGCTGGGGCTGCGCTCCTCGTGGAAAGGACAGAGCCCCTTGAGCGAGCCCACCCCCGCGGATTTCAGGGTGACGTAGTCGCCGACGACATCGGCGATGTTCACCCGCGACCGGACCTCGTCGATATCACTGCGACGAATGAGACCGGCCATGCCCTGATTCTAGTGAGCCAGGCAGACCTGCCGCCCGCCCCGTTCAGGGCACCAGGCGCTCGTGCCAGGTGTTGGCCGACGGATCCGTGAGCGAGGCGACCTGATCGACGATCACGCGCTTGCGCGCCGCATCGTCGGACGCCAGAGCGAAGTCCGCCGCGAACCCGATCTCCAGCTGCGACGGATCCGCCCACAGGGCATCCGCGAGCTCCGTGAGCACCTCGCGCTGGCGCGCGTAGATGGGCTTCCGGGCGTTCGTGGACATGACGTTCGCGGCGACGATGCCCTTGAGCACCGCGATCTCCGCCTGCGTCTCGACAGGCACCACGACATCGGCGCCGAACCGCCCAAGCGACCGCTGCGGGAACGCCTCGCGTGTGGCGCGGACGGCGTCGCCCGCGAAGCGGCCGATCAGCTGCGAGGTGAGGTTCTTGAGTCGCGCGTGGTCGCGCCGCGAGCCATCCCACGAATCCACCCACACGTCGAGGCTGTCGAGGCGATCGAATGCCGCGATGAGGGTGTCGTGATCGTGCTCGCCGCCGATCCAGGCGAACATGCTGTCGACGAGCTCGTCGTGATTCGCCCGGGATGAGAGCGCGCGCACATCCAGGTACCCCGTGATGATCGCATCCTCGAAGTCGTGCACCGAGTAGCCGATGTCGTCGGCGAGATCCATCGCCTGCGCTTCGATGCAGCGCACGCGCTCGGGCGCACCCTGACGCAGCCACGTGAACACGGGTGTGTCGTCCGAGTAGAAGCCGAACTTGCTGCGCCCGGAGGGATCCGGGATGCCCTGCGACTCGGGCCACGGGTACTTGCAGCTCGCGTCGAGGCTCGCCCGTGTGAGGTTGAGGCCGTAGGCGCGACCATCGGGTCCGAAGACCTTCGGCTCGAGTCGGGTGAGGATGCGCAGCGTCTGGGCGTTGCCCTCGAAGCCGCCGATGTCGCGCGACCAGTCGTTGAGGGCCCGCTCGCCGTTGTGGCCGTACGGCGGGTGCCCGAGGTCGTGCGCAAGGCACGCCGTGTCGACGACGTCCGGATCGAGCCCGAGGTTGACGGCGAGCTCGCGGCCCACCTGGGCGACCTCGAGCGAATGAGTGAGGCGGTTGCGGGCGAAGTCGAAGCCCGCGGTGGGCGAGAGCACCTGCGTCTTGACCGCGAGACGTCGCAGCGCACTCGAATGCAGCACGCGGGCGCGGTCGCGCGCGTAGTCGCTGCGGCGCGTCGAATGCTCCTCCGGAAGCATCCGCTCGGCGTCCGCCTCGCTGTAGCCGGGCGCCTGCTCAGCCACCCGTGGTGTCCGCTTCTCCTTCGGTGAGCTGCGCACGGTGCGTCTCCTGCAGCTCACGAGAGTCCAGCCACTTGTCGGGCAGGGCGGTGCGCTTCGGGCGCCCCGCGCGGCCGCGCTGACCTTCGGCGTCCTCACCCGGGTACGGGAGCGACCAGTCGAGGGTGCCGATGAGGTCGTCGATCTCGGCGAGACTCGACACACGGGCAAGCCCCGAGCGCACCTCGCCGCCGACGGGGTAGCCCTTGAAGTACCAGGCGACGTGCTTGCGGATGTCGCGGCAGGCGCGGTCCTCCTCGCCGTCGAAGAAGTCGATGAGCAGCTCGGCATGGCGGCGGAACGCCTGCGCGACCTCGCCCAGGTTCGGCTCGGCCTTCAGCTCCTTGCCCATGAAGGCTGCCGCCAGGTCGCCGAAGAGCCACGGGCGCCCGAGGCAGCCTCGCCCGACCACGACGCCATCGCAGCCGGATTCGGCGACCATCCGCAGGGCGTCCTGGGCGCTCCAGATGTCGCCGTTGCCGAGGATGGGGACACTCGTGACGGTCTCCTTGAGCGTCGCGATCGCCGACCAGTCAGCCGTGCCCGAGTAGAACTCGGAGGCGGTGCGGGCGTGCAGCGCGATCGCCGACACACCCGCCCCTTCGGCGATGCGGCCCGCCTCGAGGTAG
>JAEYUT010000303.1 GCA_023432305.1 Actinomycetes bacterium | reverse complement strand
GCGTTCGAGTCGGCGAGCCACTGAATCGAGGTGGGTGGCGATCCGCTCCTGCTCGAGGCGCGGTGGAAGTGGAATCTTGATGTTCAGGAACGCCTTCGGCTGCAATCGACGACGACGCACGTTGGTTCCTGCAGAGCCTTCCCGCACGACAGAGAGGAACCCACTCCATGCAAGGAGGTGCGCGATGTAGCGGGGGCAAACGCGGCCATCTCGAACCTCGAAGCGCACGAACTCGGGTGTGACATACCGGCCGTGAAGCGCGTCCGGAACGACAGCAAACGCCCCTTCCCACGCCATGAGCTTTGGATACACGACTTGATCGGCGACCACTCGGGCGAGGGTCTTGTACGAGGTATCGACACCACGTATCGATCCGCTGGCGAAGGCGCCCCGGGCGAACCCGCGCACACCCATCATCGGGTACTCCGCGTCTGCCACAACGGGCACGTCAGAGGAGGTTTGTTCCAGTACAGAACTGAGCGGCACCCACTCCACCTTCACGCTTCGAACTCCTCGATCTCGCGCTGGAGCTGCTCGTAGAGTCCGAGAAGTTCACGCTCGGTGTCGAGCAATTCAACGATGAGTTCCCGTGGGGAGCGCTGTTCGAGAGTCGCCGCACGGTTGGGGCTGTGCAGGTCGAGGCTGTAGTCGCTCGCGACGATCTGCTCGAGCGGAACCTGCCAGGCGTGCTCGTTCTCGACCCGCCCCGTGCGTTCGTTGCCACCCCACCAAGCCTGACACTCGGCGAACTCTTCGAATCGCATCGGCTTCGTCTTCGTGTAGTTCTTGCGGCCGTCGGGGGCGGTGAGCTCGTAGAACCACACCGGCCCCTGCGCGCCGCGCTCGAAGAACAACACGTTGGAAGGGATGAGCGTATACGGCGCGAACACTCCGTTGGGCAGTCGCACCACGGTGTGCAGGTTGAAGCGAGACATGAGGTCGCGCTTGATCCGCCCGCCGACTCCGGTGTCGAAGAGCACCGAGTTCGGCACCACCACGGCGGCGCGACCGGTGGGGCTCCTGCTGATGCGGGCCATGATCGATTGCAAGAAGAGCCACGCGGTTTCCGCGGTGCGGTACTGCTTCGGGAACTGGCTCGCGACCGATGCCTCCTCCTCACCGCCAAACGGCGGGTTGGTGACCACCACGTCGACACCGTCGCGCGCAACATCGGCAAGCGCATATCTGAGCGAGTTGTCGAGCTGGATGTTCGGCCGCTCGATGCCATGCAGCAGCATGTTCATCTCGGACAGGAGGAACGGCAGCGGCTTTTTCTCGACACCCCGAAGCTTTGCAGCGGTCTGACGCACCTCAACCGCCGAAGCGTCTCGTGTCGCGTGGCGGTAGGCCTCGAGGAGGAATCCGCCGGTACCCGTCGCCGGATCCATGATCGCCTCGCCGGGCTTCGGGTCGATCTGCTCTACGACGAACCTGATGAGCGGCCGCGGCGTGTAGAACTCGCCCGAGTCGCCCGCCGCATCGCGCATCTCGCGCAGCATCGATTCGTAGAACACCGCCATCGCGTGCAGCTCGTCAGAGCTCGCAAAGCTGATCTTGTCGATCTGGTCGATGAGGGAACGGAGCAAGTGCCCGGAACGCATCCGGTTCGACACGTCGGCGAACACACGGGCAAGCGTGTCTCGCGGATCACCCGCACGGCCGGAGCCCGTCAGCTTACGAAGCCCGGGCAACAGCTCGGTGGCAATGAAACGCAACAACACGTCACCCGTGACATCGGAGTCCGTAGCCCAGGTGCGCCAGCGAAGGCCGTGCGGTATCGCCGACTCATAATCGGGGTCGAGGATCGCACGCTCCTCCTCCAGATCGTCGAACGCCTTGAGGAACAGCAGCCAGGCAAGCTGCGGGAGCCTGTCGAGTTCTCCGTTGAGCCCCGCATCCTTGCGCATGATGTTGCGCGCTTCTTTCACCACGGCCTGAAGCCGCGCCTGGGTGAGGACGGCCGTCGGAGTTTCGGAGAGGGTCACTGCTACTCGCTTTCGTGCGCTCGCGCGCGGTCGTACAATTCGGTTGCGATCTGTCGCGCATCACCAAGATCGGTGACTTCGCTTCCCGTGCCTTCCGCCAATGCGGCGAAACTCTGGCGCCAGTCTCCGGGCGGGGCTGGAAGCTGCCCGGGCAGCGCAGTATCACGCTCGGCGAAGACCTCGAGCAGTGCCGCGTTCAGCCGGGCGTCATCGATCAAACCACTCTGCGCGAGAAGCACGATGTCGACGAGGTCCTTCACCCGCGACGAAGGACGTTCGTAGGCGTAGATCCGCGCATACGCGTGGAACTTCTCGGCCATGTGGCGGTGGACATCCAAAGCGGCGATATCGAATGGGTCGCCCACGACTTCGGAGTCGATGCGCAGCACCTCGGAAGTGAGCGTTTCGATTGCGGTTGTCGGCACGATGTCGATCGCGATCGTGCCGAATGCGGATCCGTCGAAACGCACGTCGACAATGGCACGCCAGGTCGAGGGCTCCGCCTCTTCGAGGCGCACTGGCGTCGGCAGACGAACACGGAACGCGAACCCGTCATCCAGCTCAGTCTCGAGGGCCGCATCGAGCAGGTCCTGAAGGTCGAGCGCACTCCCCGGTGCCGGGGCCAGGTGCAGCAGATCGAGATCCTTGGTCGCGCGCGCGATAAGGCCGAGCCTCACTTCGAGACTGAAGCCCCCTTTGAGCACCCATCCATCAGCGAGAGCCAGCCGGGCGAGCAGTCGCTGGAACGCCACCCGGTTGCGCAGCCGGATGGGCGGCACTCCCTCGCGTGCGGCAGCATTTCGGATTCGTTGGTTGAGGCTCTCCGCTTCGCCCGTTGGCGTCACGATCTCTCCGCCCCTGCCAACGCGCGCTCAAGCCGTAGCGCCGCGCGGTCAGACAGATCGACGGCATGTCTCCGCAGGCTCCGACGAGAGACGAGCCCACGCTCGAGAGCGTCGCGCACCGCCGCATCGATGATCTCCTGCGAGAGCTCATCCGCTGCGACGTCCGCCAGCGTGCGCAACGGTGTCGTCACTCTCCAGCCCTGCCGGTGCTCAACATCGTCATCGTCGAGCACACCACGGTGCGCCACCACAAGAGGATCCTCCGCGCGGAAACCAGCGGGCACTGTCAGATGAATGCTCGCCGGGTCGACGTCTGAGAGCTCGTGCACTCGCAGTGCGGAATCGTGCGAAACGACAGCCCGAAGTCCGCTCCACAACGCCCAGCGCACATACTGGTCATCGGCTGAAGACGGCCAGTCCGGGAGGCGAAACAGCCCTCGATCGACCCGCATCCAGTTGCCAGTGTCAACGTGATACTTCTGCGCCTGATAGGCGTAGCCGATGTGCTTGGCCTGCGCGGCCGTGAAGTAGCCCGCTTGGCGATACGCGAGCGCGTCGAGACGCCGGCGGAGGTCCACACGACGTTGAGGCATGGGAGCAGTTTACGCGATCGATACCTCATCTATATCTTTAGTTTCGCGCAGAGGTTGTTCGCAAAACTACACGTACTAAGTACTAAGCAGAGTAGAGCCACTCCTGAACGCGCTGCAGGTGATCCCGCAACTCCTGCGGGCCGCCGACGATCCGTGCGAGTTCCGTCGGGGTGCCGATGCTTCTGAGCGGATGCAACCGAAACACCTCGGTCGAGCCCAGATCGTCGACACCGAACTCCTCATACCGCTGAAGCAGTCCCTCAAGCACAGCCCGCGCTCGACTCTCCAAGTTCCGAAGCTCCGCATCGTGCGCCACACGCGCCTGTCGTGCTCGCTCAGCACGCGTGCGCATGGGCACATTCCAAGCCAGGTGATAGAGCGCGTCGAGAGGGTCGATACCCGGAACCCCCGTGGCAGCGACCAGCTCGTCGAGATCGACATCGGCCTCCGCGAGGGCCTCCCGCAATCGCTGGCGCGATGCAGCATGTGACCACTCGCGCCGAAGGTGCTCCTCATCGCCGAGCGCTCGAATCCGCCGCCGCGCAAGAGCCCCGAGCTCCGTGAGCACCAGCTGGCCAGACTCGACACTCGGAACCAGACGGGTCTCCGATTCGATGACGAAACCGCCATCGCCATCGATGAAGTACTTCTGCCGCGCTTCCCGAACCGGAGCTTCGGACGACCCCGGCACCACCACGAAACCCGGGTCGGGTTCGTGAACCCACGGGACCTCGATACCATCCTCGTCCCCCCCGGCGCCCGATGCCGGCCCGTCGACGGCCTCGTCCGCTT
>JAEYUT010000151.1 GCA_023432305.1 Actinomycetes bacterium | reverse complement strand
GGCCTCGTGGCCCTGACCGCCGGGGTTGTCCTTCAGGATGCGCACGACGAGCTGCTCCGTCTCGGGCGACACCGTCGAACCGAGGATGTTGCCTCCGAGGTCGTTGATGTCGATCAGCAGCACCTCGACGTTCTTCCCCTTCGACGCCAGGAACTCCTTGATCCGTACGCACAGCGGGTACGGTTCGGCTGCCGTGAGCACGACCATCTCGTCGAACGGCGGAATAGTCGGGTAGCCAGGCCCGTCGATGCCGCGCGCCTTCTTGCCCGCGATGCGGTAGAAGTCGCCGGTGCGGCGGAACACCTTCTTCGAGATCACGGAGACCGCGGCCGCGAGGAGGATGCGCGGGGTCCCGACCTCGCGCAGCGCCATCTCCATGGTCTCGGGGATCCCGAGTCCGACGCCGTGAGGCGTCTTGACGACGTACTTCGACAAGGTGACGGCGAGCGGACGCGCCTTGATCTCGTCGACCCGGAAGGCGCGACCCTGGGTGGCCGCGACCATCTTCTCGGTCATCGTGAGCCAGTCGCCGTCCTGCAGCTTGTCGAGCGCATACTGCTCGATCACGGGCTCGAGCGGCTCACCCGGCAGGACCACGTGGGTCTTCACCGGATGGCGCTCGTAGACGACCCCATCGACCGTCATCTCGCGCGGTCGATTGCGGTCCTGATACGTGCCGGGCTCGGACATGTGCCGCCTTACTCCAGGTAGTCGCGCAGCGACTGCGACCGCGAGGGGTGACGCAGCTTCGCCATGGTCTTCGACTCGATCTGACGGATGCGCTCACGCGTGACACCGAAGGTGTCGCCGATCTGGTCGAGGGTCTTGGGCATGCCGTCTCCGAGGCCGAAGCGCATGCGGATCACACCCGCCTCGCGCTCCGAGAGGGAATCCAGAAGCGACTCGAGCTGCTTCTGCAGCATCGTGAAGCCGACAGCGTCCGCGGGGACGACGGCCTCGGTGTCCTCGATGAGGTCGCCGAACTCGCTGTCGCCGTCCTCGCCGAGGGGCGTGTGCAGCGAGATGGGCTCGCGACCGTACTTCTGCACCTCGATGACCTTCTCAGGGGTCATGTCGAGTTCCTTCGAGAGCTCCTCGGGCGTAGGCTCGCGGCCCAGATCCTGCAGCATCTGGCGCTGCACACGGGCGAGCTTGTTGATGACCTCGACCATGTGGACCGGGATGCGGATCGTGCGAGCCTGATCGGCCATCGCGCGGGTGATGGCCTGGCGGATCCACCAGGTGGCGTAGGTGGAGAACTTGAAGCCCTTGGTGTAGTCGAACTTCTCCACGGCACGGATGAGTCCGAGGTTGCCTTCCTGGATCAGATCCAGGAACTGCATGCCGCGACCGGTGTAGCGCTTCGCGAGCGAGACGACGAGTCGGAGGTTGGCGCCGAGCAGGTGGCTCTTGGCGCGCTGCCCGTCGCGGGCGACCCATGCGAGCTCGCGGCCGAGCTGGCTGCGCTTCTCGGCGTCGGTCATCGCGGAGAGCTTCTCCTCGGCGAACAGACCGGCCTCGATGCGCATCGCGAGCTCGACCTCCTGCTCGGCGTTGAGGAGCGCGACCTTTCCGATCTGCTTGAGGTAGTCCTTGACGGGGTCGGCCGTCGCACCGGTGATCGCGGCGGAGTAGACGGGGACCTCGTCCTCGTCATCGGCCATCGACAGGCGCAGCGCGCCCGTGGGAAGAGGCTCGTCGGCAGACGCGGCACCCTCCTCCTCGTCGTCATCGGCGTCGGCCTTGACCTCAGGCGTCTCGGTGTCGTCGACGACATCCACCTCGACATCGACCTCGACCTCGACGAGGTCCTCCTCGTCCTCGTCCTCGAGCGCGGCACCGGCCTTGCTGGTGGCCTTCTTCGAGGCGGACTTCGCGGGAGCCTTCGCCGTGGACTTGGCAGCCGACTTGGCCGGAGCCTTCTTGGCGGCGGTCTTCGTGCCCGCTGCCTTGGCAGCGGTCTTCTTGGCGGGGGCCTCGGCTTCGCTCACCGCGGCGTCGCGGTCTTCTGCGACCGCCGCCTTGGTGGACTTGGACGTGGTGGCCATGCTGACCCCTTTCGCGTGTGGGAGGGTGCGTCTGGGCAGTACGTAGACCCGTGTCAAGTCCCCTGAGCCTCCGCGTCCGGCTGTCGCCGTCCGCGTCGGTTGAACAGGGGTCCGACCGGGTCTTCGAACGTCTATTGTCGCACACCCGGACGACGCATCCGGCCGCGCGCGCTGAAGAGTGCAACCCACAGGGGGGCTATCTGTATTCCCTGCTCCTCGAATATGCGACGGCGGGAGCGACCGCGGAGCACGAGGAGGACCGCCGAGGCGAGCGCGATGAGCACGAAGATGCTCGCGAAGGCGACGCGGAAGCCGTCGAGGCTGTACAGCTGCGACACCTCCCCCGCGTCGACGCGGAGATGGTCGACGAGGTCGAGCAGCACGCCGACCGCCAGCATCCCGATGAAGCCGCCGATGAAGCCGCCCGAGTTCGCGAAGCCGGTGGCCGTGCCCGCAGCATGGAGCGGGTTGGAGCTGCGGGCGACGTCGATGCCGATGAGCGAGGCGGGGCTGCACCAGCCGATCGTGAAGAAGAGGACGCCGACGAGCCAGACAGGCGGCTGCGTGGGCCAGAGCAGCACGAGCGCGAAGAGCAGCATCGTCGTCCACGTCATGACGAGCACGAGGTCGCTGCGCCGCATCGGGTAGCGCGCGATCAGCCACCCCACCACGGGCCCCGTGACGACGGAGCCGACCACGATCATCGTGAACACCGTCGAGGCGACGGTCGTCGGATATCCGAGTCCCGCTGTGAGGAACGGATAGCCCCACATGATCCCGATGAGGGTGGGCGTCGTCCCTGCCACGAGGTGCGCCCAGAGTCCCACGTGCGTGCCGGGGCGGCCCAGGCTCGCGCGAAGCCCTCGTTCGAGTGGGTCGATGGCCGGGAGCTCGCCCGTCTCGGCGGACGCGGGAGCACGCCGCACGAAAGCGAGGGCGAGGACCGCGGATGCGAGCCCCGCGGCGGCGGCGAGCAGGAAGGCCGGCGTCCAGCCCCAGCCGTGCAGCACGAGCGCGAACGGGAACGCCGAGATGACCTGCCCGAGCTGCCCGGCCATTCCGACCCACTGGGACAGCTGCGGCACGATGGGCCCCTCGAACCATCCAGGGATCAGACGCAGCACGGACACGAAGGTCGCGGCATCCCCGGCACCCACGAGGATGCGCGCGAGGACAGCGATCCACACCGAGTCGGCGAACGCCAGCAGCGCCTGTCCTGCCGCCATCGTGCACGCGCCGATGATGATGAGCGGCGTCGCGCCGACCCGATCCACGAGCACCCCGACGGGGATCTGGAGCGCGGCGTAGACGATGATCTGCACCACAGCGACAGCCGACACCACCGAGGCGGACATGCCGAGGAGCTCCGTCGCCTCGACGCCTGCGACACCGAAGGACGTGCGCTGCACGACGGCGATGAGGTAGGCGCACGTCGCCGCGGCGAAGACGATCCAGGCGCGGCGGGAGTTCACCCTCTCAGGCTAGGGGCTCGGATCCTCACGGCGCGTCGCGAGGAAGCGCTCGAGCTCGGCCGCGATCGTGTCGGCGCTCGGAACCTCGCCGTCCTCATCGACCAGGGGCGACGGGAGCGGGTTCTCCTCCAGATAGGTGTCGTGACGCTGCTCGAGCGTCGCGACGAGCCGCTCGAGCTCATCGTTGCCCTCGACCTGCTCATCCACCTTCTGGATGAACTCGCGACCTTTCTCGCGCAGCGGATCGGTGGGGAAGATGAGCCCGGTCGCGGCGCTGATGTTCTCGAGCGCGGCGACCGCCGCCTGCGGATACTCGGTGTCGGCGAGGTAGTGGGGAACGAGGAGCACGAACCCTGCGGTCGACATGCCCGCCTCCGAGAGACGGTATTCCAGCAGATGGAGCACGTTGCCCGGAACCTGCGTCCGGGGGCGCCACAGCGACAGCGACTCGACCAGCTCGGTGCGGTTGCCGCTCACCGTGACGCCGATGGAGCGCGTGTGCGGGGTCGGCATCGGGATCGCATTGATCCAGGTGACGCTCGCCACCTCGAAACGCCGCGCCAAGGCGACGACCTCGCGCGTGAACTCCTCCCAGCGGAAGTCGGGCTCGTAGCCGCTGAGGAACAGGAACGGACGGTGCAGTTCGTCGTGAGCAAGCGACAGGCTGATGCGCGGCGGGCTGTACTCGGAGAGGTGGTCCTCGTCGAAGAACATCACCGGACGACGGGCGCGGTAATCGAGCAGTGCGTCGTTGTCGAAGACGGCGATCTCGCGCAGGTCGCCGGATCCGCGGAGCTCCTCCGTCAGCTGCGCGACTGCGGCACCGGCGTCGGTGAATCCCGTCAGCCCGGCCACGAGGTGCAGCCCGGACGGAACGTCGGAGACATCTCCGACGAACTCGACGATCGGGCGGTGATCCAGCATGCGACCAGTCTACGAAGCACCGTCGCACACCGCCGGTTCCCGAGGGCGCCGCGCGCATGCCCACAGCGAACACGAGCGCGGCCCGACTACCCTGACGACATGGCTGTTCCCGCGCTCGCAACGAGCTCCGCATCCCTTCTCAGCTCCGACGCCGATCTGCTCGTGGTCGGCGTGATCAGAGGCTCCGACGGGCCCGAGCTTCCGCCCGGGATCGAGCTGCCGGAGCTCGCCGCGCTCCTTCCCGCGATCGGCGTCACCGGTGCCCTCGACGAGTTCAAGCGCGCACCCGCCGTCGACGGCGCGTCCGCGCCGTTCGCCCTCGTGGGCCTCGGCGCGACCCCCGACCGAGCGGCGATCCGATCGGCGGCCGGGGCAGCCGCCCGACTCGCCGCGGGCATCCCGTCGATCGCCCTCGCCCTCCCGATCCGCGATGCGGTCGAGGCGGAGGCGGCCCTCGCGGCCGCCGGTGCCGGCGCGTATGCGTACACCGAGTACCGCACCGCGGGTGAGATCAAGCTCCCGCCCACCTCGATCATCCTCCATGTCCCGGCTGATCTCGACGTCGACGGCATCGCCTCGCGTGCGGTCTCTCTCACCCACGCCCTCGCCAGCGTGCGCGACCTCGTCAACACGCCTCCCTCCGACCTCTACCCCGAGACCTTCGTCGAGCAGGCGCTCGCGCTCGCCGACGGCCTTCCCGTCGAGATCGACGTGCTCACCGAGACCGAGCTCGCCGAACGCGGGTTCGGGGGAATCCTCGGGGTGGGTCGCGGATCGGTGCGCCCGCCGCGCCTCGCGATCGTGCGCTACACGCCGGATTCGTCCGCTCGGCACCTCGCGATCGTCGGAAAGGGGATCACGTTCGACTCAGGCGGACTGTCGCTCAAGCCGCCGTCGTCGATGCCCACGATGAAGTACGACATGACGGGTGCGGCAACCGCCCTCGCGACGGTGCTCGAGGTCGCGCGCCGCGGCCTGCCGCTCCAGGTCACGGCCTGGCTGTGCCTCGCCGAGAACATGCCCTCCGGTGCCGCGACACGCCCGGGCGATGTACTGCGGATGTGGAACGGATCGACCGTCGAAGTGACCAACACGGATGCCGAGGGACGGCTCGTGCTCGCGGACGGGCTCGCCTCCGCGGCCGCCGAGAAGCCCGACCTCATCGTCGACGTCGCGACCCTCACGGGCGCTGCAAAGATCGCCATGGGCGAGCGCACGACCGCCGTCATGGGCGACGACGCCGCCGTCGAGCTCGTGATCGCCGCGTCCCGGCGCGCGGACGAGCCCATGTGGCCGATGCCCATGCCCGCCGAGCTGCGCTCCGTCCTCGACAGCGACATCGCCGACATCGCCAACGCCAAGCCCGGCAACACGGCGGGCGGAATGCTCGTCGCCGCGCACTTCCTGCGCGCCTTCGTCGGCACCTCGGGCGGCGACGGACCGGGCGCGCGCATCGGCTGGGCGCATCTCGACATCGCGAGCGCCGCCTACAACAGCGGGGCGCCCTACGGCGCCATCGGACGAGGGCCCACGGGCGTCTCCGTGCGCACGCTTCTCGACCTCGCCGAGTCGTTCGCGCAGGATCCGCAGGCGGCGGACGCCACCAGCGCGTAGTAGGGTCGAATCCGCAAGGACCACCTTGCAACCTCTCCTCCACTCCGCGACACCACCTATTTCGCGGGGTATTTCGACACGTGAAGCGCAAGGGAGTTTCTCCGGTGTCCGAGCAGACTTACGACCTCGTCGTTCTGGGAGCAGGAAGCGGTGGCTATGCGGCCGCTCTTCGTGCGGTCCAGTTCGGCAAGACCGTCGCCCTCATCGAGAAGGACAAGGTCGGAGGCACCTGCCTCCACGTCGGGTGCATCCCGACGAAGGCCCTCCTTCACTCGGCTGAGGTCGCCGATGTCACCCGCGACGCCGCCAAGTACGGCGTCGGCGCGCAGCTGGGCGGCATCGACATCGCTGCGGTGACCGCGTACCGCGAGGGCATCGTCGCCGGCAAGTACAAGGGGCTCCAGGGTCTGCTGAAGGCGAAGGGCGTCACCGTCATCCAGGGCGAAGGCCGCCTCACCTCGCCCACGACGGTCCAGGTCGGCGACCAGACCATCACCGGCAAGAACATCGTCCTCGCCACCGGCTCGTACTCGCGCACCCTTCCGGGGCTCGAGATCGGCGGCCGCGTCATCACGTCCGAGCAGGCTCTCTCGCTCGACTTCATTCCGAAGAAGGTCGCCGTGCTCGGCGGCGGCGTCATCGGGGTCGAGTTCTCCAGCGTCTGGAAGAGCTGGGGCGCCGACGTCACCATCATCGAGGCGCTCCCCCACCTCGTGCCGAACGAGGACGAGTCGATCTCGAAGCACTTCGAGCGCGCCTTCCGCCGCCGCGGCATCGACTTCAAGCTCGGTGTGCGCTTCAGCGGCGTGACGCAGAACGAGAACGGCGTCGTCGTCACCCTCGAGAACGGCGAGACCGTCGAGGCCGACATCCTGCTCGTGGCCGTCGGCCGCGGCCCGGTCACCGCGAACCTCGGCTATGAGGAGGTCGGCGTCCAGCTCGACCGCGGCTTCGTCGTCGTCGACGAGAACCTGCAGACCACCGTCCCCGGCGTCTACGCCGTCGGCGACATCGTGCCCGGCCTCCAGCTCGCCCACCGCGGCTACCAGCAGGGCATCTTCGTCGCCGAGGTGCTCGCTGGCGAGCACCCCATCGTCGTCGAGGACGTCAACATCCCCAAGGTCACCTACTCGGACCCCGAGGTCGCATCCGTCGGCCTCACCGAGGCTAAGGCCGCCGAGAAGTACGGCGCGGAGAACATCACCGCGCTGGAGTACAACCTCGCTGGCAACGGCAAGTCGAGCATCCTCGGAACCTCGGGTGTGGTTAAGGCCATCCGCGTCAACGACGGCCCCGTCGTCGGCGTGCACATGATCGGCGCCCGCGTGGGCGAGCTCATCGGCGAGGCGCAGCTCATCGTCGGCTGGGACGCGCACCCGGAGGACATCGCCCCCTACCTCCACGCCCACCCGACTCAGAACGAGGCGCTCGGCGAGACCTTCCTGGCTCTCGCGGGCAAGCCCCTCCACGGCTGAGCACAGCGGCATAAGCTAGAAGAACATCGCGGAACAAGGAGCATCCACCCATGAGTGAATCCGTCAGCCTTCCGGCGCTCGGCGAGAGCGTCACCGAAGGAACGGTGACCCGCTGGCTCAAGCAGGTCGGAGACCGAGTGGAGGTCGACGAGCCGTTGCTCGAGGTCTCGACCGACAAGGTCGACACCGAGATCCCGTCGCCGGTCGCCGGCGTCATCGAGGAGATCCTCGTCGCCGAGGACGAGACCGTCGAGGTGGGTGCACCGCTCGTGCGCATCGGCTCCGGCGACTCCGCTGCTGAGGCGGCTCCGGCGCCCGAGGCGGCACCGGCTCCTGCCCCCGAGACGGCTGCTCCTGCGGCTGCCCCGGCTCCGGCCCCCGAGGCGGCTCCCGCGCCGGCACCTGAGGCGGCACCGGCTCCCGAGGCGGCACCGGCTCCTGCCCCCGAGACGGCTGCTCCTGCGGCTGCCCCGGCTCCGGCCCCCGAGGCGGCTCCCGC
>JAEYUT010000067.1 GCA_023432305.1 Actinomycetes bacterium | reverse complement strand
GCCCCTGCGTCTGCAGCGGGCGACGGCGCTTCGTCGTGAGGGAGCTAGACGAGCAGTTCGCGCATTCCGCTCTCGAGTGCGGCAAGGGCCGCCTCCGCCTTCGCGTGGCGTTCGGCGGCGGTGCCGTCGTCGCTGCGGGTGTCGAGGTAGCACTTGAGCTTCGGCTCGGTGCCTGACGGGCGCACGATCACGCGGCTGCCGTCGGCGAACCAGAAGCGCAGGATCTCGCTCGGCGGGAACGGGCCGAAGCCGTCCGCGAAGTCGTCGATGCGGTCCACGCGCAGGCCCCCGACCTCGCTCGGCGGGGTTGTGCGCAGCTTCGCCATCAGCTGGGGGATGCGGGCGAGATCCGAGACGCGGATCGAGATCTGACCGGACGCGAATGCACCGAAGCGGTCCGCGAAGTCGTCGCGGTGCTGCTCGAACGAGACGCCCTCGGCGGCCAGCTCGGAGAACAGCGCGATGACCTCGGCGGCGGCGGAGATGCCGTCTTTGTCGCGCACCTTCTCCGGATCGACGAGGTAGCCGAGCGCCTCCTCGTAGCCGTACACAAGCCCTGCGGCACGCGAGATCCATTTGAATCCGGTGAGGGTCTCCTCGAAGTCGAAGCCGTGTTCGCGGGCGACGACGCCGAGCGCGGGCGAGCTCACCAGCGAGCAGGCGAAGGTGCCCTCGCTCACACCCGCGGACTCGAGGCGGCGCGCAGCGCGCCAGCCGAGGAGCCATCCCACCTCGTTGCCCGAGAGGCGCGTCCAGCCGCCGCGGCCGTCCGGGACGCCCACGGCGACGCGGTCCGCGTCGGGGTCGTTGGCGATCACCAGATCGGCGTCGCGTGCGGATGCCGCCGCGAACGCGAGATCCATCGCACCCGGCTCCTCCGGGTTCGGGAAGTCGACCGTCGGGAAGGCGGGGTCCGGTTCCTGTTGCTCGGCGACGGAGATCACGTTCGTCACGCCTGCGGCATCGAAGACTGCCTTCGCGACCGGCCAGCCCACGCCGTGCATCGCCGTGTAGACGACGGTGAGGGGCACCGGATCGGACACCAGGGCGGCCGTGCGGCGCACGTACTCGTCGACGACGGACTCGTCGGCGTAGGTGAAGTCGGTCGATCGGGGGTACTGGGTGATCGGCTGCTCGGCAGCCGCGACGATGGCAGCCTGGATCTCGGCGTCAGCCGGGGAGACGATCTGCGAGCCGCGATCGGGGCCGCCCAGGTACACCTTGTAGCCGTTGTCGGCAGCCGGGTTGTGGCTCGCTGTCACCATGACGCCGGCGCTCGTGCCGAGGTGCCGCACCGCGAATGCGAGGACGGGGGTGGGCAGCAGACGCGGGAGCAGGATCGTGCGCACGCCCGCGCCCGCCATGATCTCGGCGGTGTCGCGGGCGAAGATGTCGGAGTTGCGGCGTCCGTCGTACCCGATGACGATCGAGGGCGACTCGTCGCGGGCGAGCAGGTAGGCGGCGAGTCCTGCGGCCGCCTGGCTCACGAGCACGCGGTTCATGCGCAGGGGCCCCGCGCCGAGCTCCCCGCGCAGGCCTGCGGTTCCGAACGTGAGCCGGCCGGCGAAACGGGAGGCGATCTCGGCGCGCGCATCCGGGTCGCCCGCGTCGGCACGGCCGAGCAGCGCCTCCAGCTGGGCGCGCGTCACGTCATCCGGATCCTGCGCCGCCCACGCGCGCGCGGCATCGATCGGGTCACTCGCCGTCATCAGATCTCTCCCACGACGCGGGCGAGGAGCTCGCTGATGCGCGCCTCGGCGTCCTTGCCCGCCTGCAGAACCTCGGCGTGGCTGAGCGGCTCCGGGGAGATGCCGGCGGCGAGGTTCGTGATGAGCGAGAAGCCGAGGATCTCCATGCCCGCTTCGCGCGCGGCGATCGCCTCGAGGGCGGTCGACATGCCCACGATGTGGCCGCCGATGGTCTTCGCCATCTGCACTTCGGCGGGCGTCTCGTAGTGGGGCCCGCGGAACTGCACGTAGACGCCCTCGTCGAGGTCAGGCTGCACGCTGCGGGCGAGGTCGCGCAGGCGCTGCGAGTACAGGTCAGTGAGGTCGATGAAGGTCGCGCCTTCGAGGGGCGACGCGGCGGTGAGGTTGATGTGGTCGCTGATGAGAACCGGTGTGCCGGGCTTCCAGGTCTCCTTGATGCCGCCCGCGCCGTTGGTGAGGATCATGGTGGTCGCGCCGGCGGCGGCGGCGGTGCGCACCGAATGCACGACCCGACGCACCCCGTGGCCCTCGTAGAAATGGGTGCGGGCGCCGATCACGAGCGCGTGCTTGCCGTTCGGCAGCCGCACACTGCGCAGCGTTCCCACGTGCCCCGTGAGCGCGGGCTTCGAGAAGCCGATGATCTCGGTCGCCGGGATCGTGGCGACGGTCTCTCCGATGAGGTCCGCCGCTTTCGCCCATCCGGATCCGAGGGTGAGTGCGATGTCGTGTCGGTCGACGCCTGTCGCCTGTGCGATCTGATCGGCAGCGGTCTTCGCGATGGCGAACGGGTCCGCGCCCTCGACGTCGAGAGGGTGCTCGGTCTGCATCCCCTCACTCTATGCGCGACAATTGAGCCATGCCCTACGAGTTCGAGCGCACCCAGAGAATCGCTGTCCTCGGAGGAGGGCCAGGCGGATATGAGGCGGCTCTGACGGGAGCGCAGCTGGGCGCCGATGTGACGCTCGTGGAGCGGGCCGGAGTGGGAGGCTCCGCGGTGCTCACGGATGTCGTTCCGTCGAAGTCGCTCATCGCGACGGCGGGGGCTGCCTCGGATGTCGGTCAGGCGGCCGATCTGGGGGTGCAGTTCTTCACCCGCGGCGAGAACGGCCGTGCAGTGCGTCCCGAGGTGACCGTGAATCTGGGGGCGGTCAACCGTCGCCTCATGCTGCTCGCGCGCCAGCAGTCGGAGGACATGAAGTCGCAGCTCGTGAAGGCGGGCGTGCGCATCGTCGCCGGCGACGGCCGCCTCGATGGGCCGAACCGGCTGATCATGTCGACCGGCAAGGGGAAGAAGCGGGTCGACTTCGATGAGGTCACCGCCGACACGCTCGTCGTCGCCGTGGGTGCGACGCCTCGCGTGCTGCCGAGCGCCAAGCCGGACGGCAAGCGCATTCTCACGTGGACGCAGCTCTACAGCCTCGATGAGGTGCCCGAGCATCTCATCGTCGTCGGGTCGGGTGTCACGGGGGCCGAGTTCGCGTCCGCCTACCGCGCGCTCGGCGCCCAGGTGACCCTCGTCTCGAGCCGTGACCAGGTGCTGCCCGGTGAGGACGCGGATGCCGCGCGCGTCATCGAGAACGTGTTCGTGCGCGGTGGCATGACCGTTCTGTCGAAGTCGCGCATGCAGTCCGTCGAGCGTGCGGGCGACGGCGTGGTCGTGACGCTCGCCGACGGCCGCACGGTTGAGGGCTCGCACTGTCTGCTCGCCGTCGGTTCGGTGCCGAACACCGCCGGCATCGGTCTCGAGGAGGCGGGCGTGCAGCTCACCGATTCGGGCCACATCCGCGTCAATCGCGTGGCGCGTACGTCGATGCCGATGGTCTACGGCGTGGGTGACTGCTCGGATTCGCTGCCGCTCGCCTCGGTCGCGTCGATGCAGGGCCGCACGGCGGTCTATCACGCGATGGGCGACGCGGTGACGCCGATCGAGCAGCGCAACGTGACGAGCAACATCTTCACTCACCCCGAGGTCGCGACGGTGGGATGGAACCAGAAGCAGATCGAGGAGGGTCTCGCGCAGGGCGAGATCTTCAAGCTGCCTCTCGCCTCGAACCCTCGCGCCAAGATGGAGGGCATCAAGGACGGGTTCGTGAAGATCTTCGCGCGCACGGGATCCGGCACCGTCATCGGCGGTGTCGTGGTGGCGCCGAAGGCCTCCGACCTGATCCTGCCGATCGCGCTCGCGGTGGAGCACCGTCTCACGGTCGACCAGCTTGCGCGCGCGTTCTCGGTGTACCCGTCTCTCTCGGGTGCGGTGACGGATGCCGCGCGCGCGATGCACATCCTGCCCGGCACCGACGCCTGACGCCCACCCCTGAGGTGTCACTTTCTGCCGGTTTGGGCACACCCTAACCGGCAGAAAGCGACACCTCGGGGTGGGTTCAGTCGGTGATGGTGAGGAGGCGGTGGCCGGCGGAGACCGTCGTGCCGACGAGCGCGTCGAGCGAGCCCACCGAGCCGTCCTTGTGGGCCGCGATGGGCTGCTCCATCTTCATCGCCTCGAGCACGACCACGAGGTCGCCCTTGACGACCTTCTGGCCCTCCTCGACCGCGACCTTGACGATCGTCGCCTGCATGGGCGCCTTCACGGCGTCGCCCGTCGCGGTCGCGACCGACCGGCCGCCACCCCGGCGGCGCGGAGCCTGCGGAGCGGCGACGGACGCGCCGGGCAGCAGGGTGGTCGGCAGCGAGACGGCGACGCGCTTGCCTTCGACCTCGACGACCACTGAGTGGCGCTTCTCGGCCGTCGCGGGCTCCGCGAGCACGCCGCCCCACGGCTCGAGGTCGTTCTGGAACTCGGTCTCGATCCAGCGCGTGTACACACCGAACTCGCCGTTCTCGGCGGTGAAGGCGGGGTCGCGCACGATCGCGCGGTGGAACGGGATGACGGTGGGGAGGCCAGCGACCTCGAACTCGTCGAGGGCGCGCCGTGCGCGCTCGATCGCGTCCTGCCGCGACGATCCGGTGACGATGAGCTTCGCCAGCAGCGAGTCGAACGCGCCCGAGATCTCATCACCCGTGGTCACGCCGGAGTCGACGCGGACGCCGGGGCCGCCGGGGATGCGCAGCGCCTGCACGGGGCCGGGAGTGGGCATGAAGTTGCGGCCGGGGTCTTCGCCGTTGATGCGGAACTCGATCGAATGTCCGCGGGTCTCGGGGTCCGGGTAGTCGATGAGGCCGCCCTCGGCGATGCGGAACTGCTCGCGCACGAGGTCGATGCCGGTGACCTCCTCGGAGACCGGGTGCTCCACCTGGAGGCGCGTGTTCACCTCGAGGAACGACACGGTGCCGTCGAGGCCGATGAGGAACTCGCACGTGCCCGCCCCGACATAGCCGACCTCCTTGAGGATCGCCTTCGACGATGAGTAGAGGAGCTCGCGCTGCTCATCGGTGAGGAACGGCGCGGGCGCCTCCTCGACGAGCTTCTGGTGTCGGCGCTGCAGCGAGCAGTCGCGCGTCGAGATGACGACGACGTTGCCGGCGGCATCCGCGAGGCACTGGGTCTCGACGTGGCGGGGCTTGTCGAGGTACTTCTCGACGAAGCATTCGCCGCGGCCGAACGCGGCGACCGCCTCGCGGGTGGCGGATTCGAAGAGCTCCGGCACCTCGTCGCGCGTGCGGGCGACCTTGAGGCCGCGTCCGCCGCCGCCGAAGGCCGCCTTGATGGCGACGGGCAGGCCCACCTGGTCGACGAACGCGAGCACCTCGTCGGCGTCGGCGACGGGGTTGAGAGTTCCGGGGGCGAGCGGGGCGCCGACCTTCTCGGCCACATGGCGCGCCGACACCTTGTCGCCGAGGCGTTCGATCGCCTCGGGGGAGGGGCCGATCCAGGTGATGCCGGCGGCGATGACGGCGCGGGCGAAGTCGGCGTTCTCGGCGAGGAAGCCGTAGCCGGGGTGGATCGCGTCGGCGCCGGAGCGGCGAGCGATGGACAGGATCTTGTCGATCACGAGGTACGTCTCGGCGCTCGTGGTGCCTTCGAGTGCGTAGGCCTCATCGGCGAGCACGACGTGGCGGGCGCCGCGGTCCTGGTCGGAGTACACCGCGACGGAGCCGATTCCGGCGTCCTTCGCGGCCCGGATGACGCGTACGGCGATCTCTCCGCGGTTGGCGACCAGAACCTTCGTGATGCGAGCCATAGTGCTCAAGCCTAGGGGCGCACATATTCCCGACCGTTGGCAGGCGCACACAAAGGCACGTCGGATCGTTGGATGTGGCGCACAATCCGCGCGCGCAGATTCCCTCCGGGGTGAGCGGATGCTCACCGGTGCGGGGTCAGCGGTTCCAGAGCGAGTGCCAGTCGACGCCCAGTGCGCGCACGAGCGTGCGCAAGTACGGCACCGAGAGCCCGACCACGGTGTGCGGGTCGCCTTCGATGCGGTCGATGAATCCGGCGCCCTTGCTGTCGATCGTGAACGCTCCCGCCACCTGCAGCGGTTCGCCGGTGGCGATGTAGGCGTCGATCTCGTCGTCGTCGATGTCGGAGGCGAAGTGGACGGTGGCGGAGGTCGCCCCGCCGATCGCGGCACCCACCTGTCCGCCGCGCGCGTCGATGAGCCAGTGGCCCGAGTGCAGCACCCCCGAGCGCCCGCGCTGGGCGTGCCACCGCTCCCGCGCCACCTCGGGCAGGTGCGGCTTGCCGTGCACGACGCCGTCGACGACGAACGCCGAGTCGCCTCCGAGGATGAGGCCGTCGAGGTCGCCCGCGTCGACGAGCCGCGCGGCCACCGCCTCTGCTTTCGCGCGCGCCAGGAGGGTGACGAAGTCGTCCGGCTCGAGCGGGCCGGCCGCATCCGCCACGGCGTCCTCGTCGACGTGCGACGGCACGGGCACCGGCTCGATGCCGACGGCTCGGAGGGTCGCGAGGCGGGCGGGCGAGGTGGAGGCCAGGTACAAGCGCACAGCCACTCCTTCTATGCTCTTGAGGATGGGTGACATGCAGGGCCGTGAGGTCGAGATCGAGGCTACCAACATCGCGCATGGGGGTTTCGGCGTCGCCCGGCTCGACGGTCGCGTGATCTTCGTCGCCGACGCGATCCCCGGTGAGCGGGTGCGCGCGCGCATCTTCGACGACCGCAAGAAGAGCTTCTGGCGCGCCGACACGATCGAGGTGCTCGAGCCGAGTCCGCACCGTCGTGCCCACCTGTGGGCGGAGGCGGATGTCTCGCGCGACCCCGGCATCCGCCCCGGCGGTGCCGACTTCGGCCACATCGCGCCGGCGCACCAGCGCGCGCTGAAGGCCCACGTCGTCGCCGATTCGCTCAAGCGCATGGGAGGCATCGAGCGCGAGGTCACCGTGGAAGCTGTCGACGGCCCGGCGGATGGCGGAGGCTGGCGCACGCGCGAGCGGCTGCACGTGGCGGAGGACGGCACGGTCGGCCCCTACGCCGCGCGCACGCACCGCGTCATCAAGGTGGCCGATCTGCCGCTCGGCACGCCGGAGCTGCGCGAGGTCGCGCCCATCGGCGAGAAGATGCAGGATCTGGCCGGGCAGAGCGTGGAGGTCATCGCGCCGTCGGTCGGCGGTGCGCGCCTCATCATCGGGCAGCAGGCCCGCAGCGTGATCCGCGAGCGCGTCGGCGATCGCGAGTTCCTCGTCGATGACGGCGGCTTCTGGCAGGTGCACCGCGCCGCCCCGCAGACGCTCACGACGGCGGTGCAGGAGGCCATCGACCCGGCGCTGTTCGACCCGAAGGCTGCGAATCTGGACCTGTACGGCGGCGTCGGCCTGCTGGCGGCTGCTGTCGCCGACCGTTTCGGCCCGTCGACGCGCATCACCTCGGTGGAGTCGGATGAGCGCGCCACCGAGCACGCGCAGGAGAACCTCGCGGAGTGGGTGGGCGCGCAGGCGCTCACCGCGCGTGTGGAGCGCTGGGTCTCGGGCCTCGCCGATGCGTCGGCGCTCGAGCGGTCGCGTCTGGAGGCGGCGACCGTCGTACTCGATCCGCCCCGGTCGGGTGCGGGGCGTGCGGTGCTCGAGGCGCTCGCGGCAGTGCGCCCCGCGCAGCTGGTCTATGTCGCGTGCGATCCGGTGGCGTTCGCGCGCGATGCGGGCATCCTTGCCGAGCTCGGCTATGAGCTCACCCGACTGCGCGCGTTCGATCTGTTCCCGAGCACCCACCATGTGGAGGCCGTGGGCGCGTTCGCCCGCGTCTGACGGCTCGTCCGGGGCCTGCGGCGGCGGCCCGGAGGATACGATGAGCCGCGCGGACCGACTGAACGACAGGAGCCTGGATGAGCACGGTGAATGACAGCACCCCGGCGGCGCTCGACGTGCCTTCGGTGCGCGTCGCCGTCGTCGACGACCATGAGTCGGTGCGTGTGGGGCTGAAGGCCGCTTTCGTGGAGGCCGGGCACCAGTTCATGCTCGCGGCCCCGAATGTGGCGGAGCTCATCAGCGGTCTCGCGGGGACCGAGGTGGATGTCGTCGTGCTCGATCTGTCGCTCGGCGACGGCTCGAGTGTCACCCGCAACGTCAAGAGCGTGCAGGCGATCGGGGCGCCGGTGCTCGTGCATTCGATCGCCGACCGCGTGGATCTGGTGCGCGAGGCGCTCGCTGCGGGGGCTGCGGGTGTCATCCCGAAGTCGGCGTCGATGAGCACGGTCGTGAAGGCCGCCGCCACCGTCGCCCGAGGCGAGGTGCTCAACAATCTGGAGTGGGCGACGGCGATCGACGCCGATCGCGATTTCGCGAAGGCGGAGCTCGGACGCCGTGAGCGCGAGATCCTGCACCTGTACGCATCGGGCCTTCCGCTGAAGCTCGCCGCGGAGCAGCTGGGCATCGGCTACTCGACGGCGCGCGAGTATCTCGACCGCATCCGCGCGAAGTACGTCGAGGTGGGGCGCCCCGCACCGACGAAGGTCGACCTGCTGCGTCGTGCGGTGGAGGACGGCGTGCTGCCGGGTCTCGATCAGGATGTCGATGGCTGACGTCGCACCGGCCATCCGGTCGGTGCCCCGCGGACGACCCGTCCGCAATCCGCTCAGCAATGTGCGGGTCAACACCGCGATCGCGCGGTCCGCTGCCGGCTTCGGCATCGCGTTCATGCTGCAGTCGCTGCCCGCGATGTTCGCGCAGCTTCCGAATATGCACGACGCGTGGTCGCTCGTGATCGTCCCCGCGCTGATCGTCGCCCTGGTGCTGACGGCGGTCGCGTCGGCGCTGCGGTATCGGGTGCGGGCCGCGCACATCGTGTTCGCGCTCGTGTATCT
>JAEYUT010000359.1 GCA_023432305.1 Actinomycetes bacterium | reverse complement strand
GAATACGGGAGCGGGGGTCGTCGGTGCCGCGGGCGGCGCCGACGGCGCGTGGTCTGCAGGCGGGAAAGCCGGGGGCACGCTCGACTCCGGAGCAGGAGGAGCGGCAGACGGCGCCGGCGAGGCAGGGGCAGCAGCAGCACCCGGGGCGAGGCCCCAGGCGAACCCGCCCGGCGCACCCGACTGCGCCGCATCGGCAGCCGGCATCGGCGCCTGGGGCGTCTGGGCCGGAGGCATCTGCGGCGGTGCGGACTGGGCCGGAGGCATCTGAGGCTGTGCGGACGCAGTCGCGGGCATCTGCGGCGGTGCGGACGGAGCCGGCTGAGCGGGCGCGGCGGGCGCGGGCTGCGGGACGAGCGGCTGCTGATACTGCTGCGCCTGCGGCATCGTGAACGGATTCACGAGCGGGCTCTGGAATGCGGCCGGTGCGGATGCCGGGGGGACGGATCCCGGGATGCCGGTTCCGGCCACCGGGGGCGCGGAGGCGGCAGGGACGGATGCGGGCGGCGCGGTCGGCGGCGGAGCAGCGGGCTCGTCGTCCGCAGGCTTCTGGAACTGCGCGGCGAGCCAGTCGCTCGGCGTCAGCTCGTCTTCGGGTCGATCGGTCATCGTCGGTCTCGTGAGGGGTCGGGGGTCACTGCGGCTCGAGGCCGAGGTCGGCGAGGCGGATCGCCGCGAGGTACGGGTAGCCGGCTGCTTCGATGCGCGCCTGCGCATCCGTGGCCCGGTCGACGACGACCGCGACGGCCACGACCTCGGCGCCCACCTTCTCGAGCGCCTCGATGGCCTTGAGCGGCGAGCCGCCGGTCGTCGAAGTGTCTTCGAGCACGATCACGCGCTTGCCCTCGAGATCCGGTCCTTCGACCTGGCGGCCGCGTCCGTGGTCCTTCGGCTCCTTGCGTACCACGAACGCGTCGTAGGCGAGCCCGCGCGCCGCCGCCTGATGCAGCACGGCGGAGGCGATCGGGTCGGCGCCCATGGTGAGCCCGCCGACCGCGGCGACATCCGGGATGTCGGCGATGAGGTCGGTCATGACCTGCCCGATGAGGGGTGCTGCGCGATGGTCGAGGCTCAGCTTGCGCAGGTCGATGTAGTAGGTGGCCTTCTTGCCGCTCGTGAGCGTGAAGTCGCCGTGGAAGACGGCGTCGTTCTTGATGTGCTCGATGAGCTGGGTGCGGGCGTCAGTCACGAGCCAATACTAGGTTCCGGGGCCTGGATGGCACGCATCCGGCGGTCCGCGACGGCTAGCGTGGAGCCATGCGCATCGCCACCTGGAACATCAACTCGATCCGCACGCGCTATGCCCGAGCCCTCGACTGGATGGTGCGCGAGGACATCGATGTCGTCGCCTTCCAGGAGATCAAGTGCAAGCCCGAGCAGTTCCCGATGCAGGCGTTCGAGGACGCCGGCTACGAGGTGGTTCTGCACGGACTCAACCAGTGGAACGGCGTCGCGATCGCGTCGCGCCTGCCGATCGAGGATGTCGAGATCGGCTTCCCCGGGCAGCCCGGGTTCCTGAAGGGCCACGACAGCCCCGACCTTCCCATCGAGGCGCGCGCGATCGGCGCGACGGTCGAAGGCCTGCGCCTGTGGAGCCTGTACGTGCCGAACGGCCGCGCACTGGATGACCCGCACTACACCTACAAGCTCGACTGGCTCGCCACGCTCGCGAGCAATGTGCACGACTGGCTCACCCAGAATCCCGAGCTGCCGCTCGCGCTCATGGGCGATTTCAACATCGCGCCGCTGGATTCGGATGTCGGCGACCCGACCTTCGTGCCCGGCGTCTCGACGCACATCTCGCCGCCGGAGCGCAGCGCGTTCAGCGCGTTCGAGAAGGCGGGGCTCGCGGATGTGGTGCGCCCGGTCGTGCCCGAGGGCTACACGTACTGGGATTACAAGCAGCTGCGCTTCCCCCGCAACGAGGGGCTGCGCATCGACTTCATCCTGGGATCGCGTGCGTTCGCGGACCTCGTGGTCGACGCGTCGATCCACCGGGAGGAGCGCAAGGGAGACGGCCCGAGCGACCATGTGCCGGTGGTCGTCGACCTGGAGCTGGATGCGGGCGACGACGACGATCGCCCGATGATCTTCTAGGCGCCCGCCGATCAGCCCGAGACGGGCACCATCGCGACGGCCTCGATCTCGACGAGCACATCCGGACGCGACGGAGGCACCGCGATGACCGTCACGGCGGTGCGGTAGGGCCATTCCTCGGCACTGGCGGCGTAGGCGGCGTTCGCGTCGACGCCGGTGGTGAGGTGGATGGTGAGCTTCGCGACGTGCTCGGGCGTCGTGCCCGCCTCGGCGAGCACCGCCTTGAGGTTGCGGAGCGCCTGAGCGGTCTGCGCCGCGACGCCGTCGAGCAGGTTCCCCTCGGGGTCGATGCCGTTCTGGCCGCCGACGAACAGCAGCGGCCCTGCGGGCACGAGCATGCCCTGCGCGAACGCCGGGCTGCGCGGCACGTCAGGCGGATCGATGGGGGTGGGCAGTGTGCTCATGGGGGTCCTTCCGTCTCGATGCGTCGAGTGTCGTCGCGCATCCCCGCTCGGGCAAGGCCCCGCCGACCAGGAGCTGGGGGGTGTGCAGAACGGTTGGTGAGGTTTAGTCTGGCCGGGTGCCCCCCACAGTGCGCGTGCCGGGTGCGACGCTCGCCTACGACGTCGCCGGTCCCGCGGATGCGCCCGCCGTGCTCTTCGTGCACGCGGGCGTGGCGACCCGCGCCATGTGGGACCCGCAGTTCGACGATCTGTCGACCGACCACCGCGTCGTGCGCTACGACACCCGCGGCTACGGGGACTCTCCCGGCGATCCGGTTCCGTACTCGGAGGCCGATGACGTCGTGCGCGTACTCGACGCCGCCGAAATCGATCGGGCCGTGATCGTGGGCGCGTCGCGCGGTGGGCGCTTCGCTCTCGACGCGGCACTCGCTCAGCCGGATCGGGTGACGGGTCTGGTGCTCGTGGGCTCGCATCCGAGCGGCTACACGCCCGGCGAATCGGAGTGGACGGATCTGGAGCTCGAGATCTGGGATGCCGTGGATGTGGCCCTCGAGGCCGATGACTTCGACGCGGTTGTGCGGCTCGAGGTGCAGCTGTATGACGTGGGTCCCACGCGCGACACCGACGATGTCGATCCGGAGTTCCTGCAGCGGGCGATCGAGCTCAATGTGGGCGCCGAGCATCGGGGGTTCAGCGGCTCACCCCGCCCGCCCGCCCGCCCGGCGATCGAGCGTCTCGGCGAAGTGAGGGTTCCGGTGCTCGTGGTCGTCGGCGAACACGACGTCTCGGTGATGCGGAATGCCTCGCAGCTGTTCCTGCAGGGAATCGCGGATGTCGAGGAGCTGCGCTACCCGGACGCCGCCCACCTGCTGACGGTGGAGCATCCGGAGCGCTTCACCGGCCACCTGCGCGACTGGCTCGCACGGCACCCCGCCACGACGAGCGGTGAGCGGTCGGTCCCGATCCGCCGCCACGCGCTCTGATCGCCCGCGACAACGAGGAAGCCGCACCAGCTGGCGTGCGGCTGGTGCGGCTTCCGTCGGGTGCGATTACGGCGCGATGTTGAAGTTGTTCGAGAACACGTTCTCGGGGTCGTACTGGCGCTTGAGCTCGACGAGGCGGTCGTAGTTGTCGGCGCCGAGCAGCTCGCGCAACTGTGCGTTCGTCATCTGGCTCACGTGGTTGAGCGTGTTCGCCGAGTAGTCCACGAGGCCGCTGTTCTCGAACGCGGCCGTGGTGCGCTGGAACCACTCGATGTTCTCGGCGTCGTCGGCCTCCTCATCCCACATCGTGCGGACGAAGACCGAGATGCCCGGCTGGCGGGGTGCGACGGAGGGGTAGGTCGGCTCGTCGAGGATGGCCGAGCGCCACATCGAGATGTAGGTCGCGGGGCTGTTGAGCAGCTGCATCTGCTGCTCGGCGAGGAGCTTCTTCTGGGCCTCGATGTCGCCGTCGAACGGGAAGCGGTACACCGCCCACAGTGCGCGCGGGCGCAGGGTGTTCTCCTTGACCGATCCGCCGCCGCCCAGGAGCTCGCGGTAGGTGAGCTCGGAGGTGGTGTCGGAGACGGGCGTGCCGATGGCGCGGATGCGCTCGAGCTCCGCGTACCCCTCGTCGAGGTCACCCACGTGTCCGGGGGTGATGGCGACCTTGGGCACACCGTTGTCGAGGGTGAAGCACACGCTCGGCCACGAGTCGATCGACGCGTTGCGCAGCAGGTTCCAGGTGAAGTCGGCCGCGGCGTCGCGGTCATCGCCGGCGAAGACGACCGTTCCGCCGATGGTGACCTTCGGCATGGGGTGCAGCTGCAGCTTCATGGCGGTGACGACGCCGAAGTTGCCGCCGGAGCCGCGGATGCCCCAGTAGAGGTCGGCGTGCGACGTGGGCGAGACCTCGATGAGCTCGCCTGCGGCGGTGACGACCTGCAGTGCGAGGACGTTGTCGACGCCGTATCCGCGGCGGGCGGTGAGGTAGCCCTCGCCGAGGCCGAGGAGGAGCCCGGCGAGGCCGACGGTGGTGTGCACGCCGCTGACGGGCGCGAGGCCGTGCTCGCTCGCGGCGGCGACCATGTTGCCGGCGAGCACACCGCCGCCGATCCAGGCGGTCTGGGTCTCGGTGTCGATGTCGATGCTGTCCATCGAGCGCATGTCGATGAGCAGACCGCCTTCGATGCTCGACCAGCCAGCGGCGCTGTGGCCGCCGGAGCGCACGGCGATCTTCAGGCCGTTGTCGCGGGCGTATGCGAGTGCGGCCTGCACGTCGGCGACGCTCGCGACGCGCGCGATGGCGA
>JAEYUT010000314.1 GCA_023432305.1 Actinomycetes bacterium | reverse complement strand
ATGATCCACCTCACCTTCATCGTCTCGGCCCTCGCTCTCGCGCTCATCGACAAGTGGTCTGTGTCGACGCAGGCGCTGCTGCGCGCCTCGGGCGGCGACCACGGCGCGAAGGCGGAGGCTGCCGCGTCGGCACGCTGAGCGACGGCGCACTGAGCGCCGAGTCCGACTCAGTCGACCGGGTCGATGAGGGTGGGATCGGCCGGATCGATGGCGCGGGAGTTGTTGACGCGTCGGTCGACATCGATGGTCACGAGGGTTCGCGCCACGAGGTCGGATGACGCGGCGAGCACGGCGAGCATGTGCTCCTTCTCGGCGTCATCGGCGAGCTTCTCGGGGCGCAGCCACTCGTCGTAGACGTCGCGCGTGAGGAACGCGGGCATGCGGTCGTGCACCTCCCCGGCGGCGTCCTGTGCCTGGCGGGTGATGATCGCGGTCGAGACGACCCAGTCGTCGCCCTCCTTGCGCGCTGTGGCGACGCCGGCAGCCGCGAGGATCCTCTGCTCGCCGTGGATGAAATGCGGCTGCTTGTCGCCTTTCTCGCCCGTCCATTCGTAGTACCCGCGCATCGGCACGATGCACCGGGAACTCGCGAAAGCCGACTTCCACAGGCCGTTGGTCGCGACGCTCTCCAGTCGTGCATTGAACTGCGGTCGCGTCTTCGCTTTCATGAAAGGCGGGTGGAAATCCCATTCCGCGGGGGTGAGCATTCGCACGATCTCGCCATCCGGCGACATGCGCTCGCGCACAATGGGAATGACCTCGGTGGGCGCGATCGAATACTGCGGACGCCAGTCCCGATAATCGCCGCCGGAGGCGACGAATTCCTCGATCAGGTCGTTCGTCTCTGCATCATTCGCGAATCGTCCGCACATGCCGACATTGTGCCCCCGACGACCGACGGCGTCGAGGGCGTCGGCTCAGTGCGCGGCGTCGTATGCGTCGACGATCTCCGCCTTGATGCGGCCGCGGTCGCCCACGCTGTAGCCGTTGCTCTGCGCCCAGCTGCGGATCGCGGCGAGGCGGTCGGCATCCGACTTCTTCGAGCCACGGGCACGAGAGCTCGTGCTCCGCGATGCGGACGCGCCTACGCGCCGACCCGCGGCGATGAACGGCTCGAGCGCGGCCGAGAGCGCCTGACGGTTATCCGCCGACAGGTCGATCTCATATTCGACGCCATCGATGCTGAAACGCGTGCTGCGCGAGCCCGCGGGCAACTCGGTTCCGTCGAGGTCGTCCGTGAAAACGGTGATCGTCTTAGTGGCCATATTCGAAATTGTAGGAGCAATTGCCGCAGAGATATCGATTTCCCCACGACCTGCCAGAGCTCCCGCTCCGACCTCCGAGCGAAAAGCAGGCGCGGGATCGGCCGCAGATCATGTCGGCGACGGCCGGCGGCACCTTCGGAAACGACAGAAGCCCGGTCCAGTGGACCGGGCTTCTGTCTGTCGTGGTGACCCCAGCGGGATTCGAACCCGCGTTACCGCCGTGAGAGGGCGGCGTACTAGGCCGCTATACGATGGGGCCGTATCTCGACTCGCCTTGCGGCTCGTCGTTGCGACTGAACGAGTATGACATACCGATCTGCACCCTCCAAATTGAGGAGCGCGCAGCTACACCAGCACCCGGAGCGAGCTCGGAACGACCTCGATGTCGACGGGCATCGGGCCGATCCGCTCCCCATCCGCGTACGCCGTGATGGGGGCGTCGACCTCGATGCGGATGCGCTTCGCGCGGCGCATGACGACGCGCGAATCGGTGGTGTGGGTGCCCGAGAACACGCGCGGGAAGATGCGCAGGAAGGCGATGCGCGACAGCGGCCTGACGATCATGACATCGAACTCGCCGTCGTCGAGCAGGGCGTCGGGGGCGAAGCGCATCCCGCCGCCGAGCGATGAGTTGTTGCCCACCGAGACGAGAAGCGCGCGCTCCTCGAGCGTCTCGCCGTCGAGGGTCACCCGGTAGCGCAGCGGCGAGAGCGTCAGCAGCTCGGCGAGCATCGCGAGCATGTAGCGACTCGGCCCCTTCGGGTGGCGCATGCGGTTGGCTCGATCGTTGACGATCGCATCCCAGCCGGCCGACAGAGATCCGGCGAACAGCCGCTCGCATGCCGCGTGATCCTCGGTCCATCGGATGCGACCCACGTCGATGATGCGGGGCTCACGGTGGAGGGCCTCGCCGAGCGCGCGGATGGCGGCCTCGGTGTCGTCGTGCGGGATGGACAGGCCGCGCGCCATGTCGTTGCCGGTTCCGGAGGGCACGATGCCGAGCGCGACCTTGGTTCCGGCGAGCACATTGACCCCGAGGTTCACCATGCCGTCGCCGCCGACCACCACGAGGGCGTCGACCTTGCCGCGCACCGCGGCCGCGGCCGCATCGTAGAGCGAATCGAAATCGGGTTCCGTGAGTGAGGTGACCTCGTGACCCATGGCGCGCAGTGTCTGCACGACAGCGGGCCCCACATCACGGCTGGATCCGAACGACGCGCTCGGGTTGATCGCGACGACGATCCGTCGCTGCTTCGTCGTCATGCGCATCATCATGGCATCCGGCGCATGCCCCATCGGGCGCGCGACGGACGCCTGAGTCGCGGGCGTCAGGAGCCGCGGTTGTTCTGCAGCTCGAAGACGGTGAGCAGCTCCTCGACCGCCTGCTCGCGGCTCTCGTCGCCGGCGTCGAACATGTGCGAGACGTGGGTGCGCAGGTGGTTCTCGACGAGCAGCTTGTTGAGGCTGCGCAGCGACTTCTGGATGGCGAGCGACTGGGTGATGATGTCGACGCAGTACGCCTCATCTTCGATCATCTTCTCGACCCCGCGGAGCTGACCCTGGAGGATGCGCGTGCGGTGCAGCGCGCGCTTCTTGATGTCATCGATCACCCACCCAGGATACTCCCCTAGGGTATCTGCGGCCTGGTCAGACGCCGAAGACGCCGCGCAGGATCCGCACGTTGTCGGCATCCGTCTGCGCCGCACCGCCCTCGTGCCCATTGAAGGGGAACACCTCGATGCTCTTCTCCCCCGCGTAGGCGCTGTACGCGCCGAACACCGTGGAGGGCTTGCAGATGTCGTCCATGAGAGCGGCGGTGAACCACGCGGGAGCGTTCGCCCGACGCGCGAAGTTGACGCCGTCGAAGTAGCTGAGCGTCTCGATCACGCGGGAGACCTTGCCGCGGTGCTGAGAGAGGTAACGCACGAGCTCGTGGTACGGGTCGGTGTCGTGGATGGTGATGGCGCGCGGGAAGTCGCACAGGAACGGCACCTGCGGCAGGACCGCCGCGAGATCCGGCACGAGCCCCGCGACCGCGAGCGAGATGCCGCCGCCCTGGCTGGCGCCCATCACCGCGATGCGGCTCGCATCGACGAGTTCGAGCGTGCGCGCGGCGTCGACGGCACGCACCGCGTCGGTGAACAGCCGGCGGTAGTAGTAGGTCTCCCGGGCGTCGATGCCGCGTGTCATCACGCCGGGGATCTGCGGACCCGTGACGCCCTCGTCGGGTGTCTCGCCGACCGACCACCCGGAGCCCTGCCCCCGGGTGTCGACGAGCAGATGCGCGAAGCCCGCGGAGGCGAAGAGCAGGTTCTCGGTGGGGAGCCCGCGCCCGCCGCCATAGCCCTGGTATTGGATGACGGTGGGCAGAGCGGCGCGCGCCCCGGCGGGCACCCGCAGCCATGCCCGGATCGGCTGACCGCCGAACCCGGGGAAGGTCAGGTCGTACACGTCGAGCGTCACGATCCCCGTGTCGACCTTCTCGAGGCGCGCCCCTGCGGGCGCGGCGGCGCGACTCTCCGCGAGCGTCGCCGCCCAGAAGTCGTCGAAGTCCGCAGGGTCGGTCTGACTGCTGCGGTAGGCGCGCAGATCGGCTTCGGGGATGTCGACGAGCATCGGTGTCCTCTCCTGGGGTGAGTGACACCCTAGTGGGGTCGGGAGAGGCTGGTCTGCGGTCGCAGCTCCGCCTCGATGGCGCGGGTCGTCTCGAGCAGCGCGGGCGCGAACCGCTCGCGCATCTCGACGAGAGGCGTCCGCGCCGTGCTCGTGGAGATGTTCACGGCGGCGACGACGCGCCCTCGGGCGTCGCGCACGGGTGCGGCGATGGCCCGCAGACCCGCCTCGAGCTCCTCGTCGACGAGCGCCCAGCCGTCCGGGTGCACCTCCCAGTCCCGAGCACGCGCAGAGGACGGATCCACGGCGCCCGTCGCCGCGAGCAGCGCGCGCCCCATCGAGGTGCGCTCGGCGGGGAACCGCGTGCCCACGGTGATGCCCACCGACATGATGCGCCGGGTGGCGACGCGCGCGACATAGACGATGTCGGATCCGTCGAGCACCGCCGCCGAGACGCTCTCGTCGACATCGCGGGAGAGGCGCTCGAGGTGCGGCTGGGCGACGTCGGCGATCGAGAGGGAGGAGAGGTAGGCGAAGCCGAGTTCGAGCACGCGCGGCGTGAGGGCGAACGCGCGGTCGTCGCTGCGCACATAGCCGAGCGCTTCGAGGGTGCGCAGGAACCGCCGCGCGGCGGCGCGCGTGATGCCCGCCCGGGCGGCGACCTCGCTGAGGCTCAGCTGCGGGTGATCGCCGTCGAAGGCGCGGATGACCGCGAGCCCGCGTGCGAACGACTGGACGAAGTCGTCGGAGGTCGGCTCGGGGGTATCGGTCATCTCTCGATCATCGTTCGATGACGACCGCGAGGCCCTGCCCCACGCCGATGCAGATCGCCGCGACGGCGACGCCTCCCCCGCGACGGGCGAGCTCGTGGGCGGCGTGGCCGATGATGCGGCCGCCGGACGCGCCGAGCGGGTGGCCGATGGCGATCGCCCCTCCGTGGATGTTGACCTTCTCGGGGTCGAGCTCGGGCCAGAGCCTCAGGCACGCGAGG
>JAEYUT010000221.1 GCA_023432305.1 Actinomycetes bacterium | reverse complement strand
CCGTCTGCGCCACTCGGGCAGTTCCAGGAGGAGCTCACCTCCATCGACGGACCGTAGAGGCGTCGCGCAGTCCGCTCGGCCCTGTTCCCGCGGCGGCGACGGAGGTATCGTGGGGCATCGTCGAGAGGATCCCCCATGCGCTCGTCAGCACCACACGGATTCGACCTCTGGGACGCCGTGGACGGCATCCGCGAGAGCTTCGCCGCAGCGCTCGGCAGGCATGACAGCCCCCGCGACATCCGGGTCGCCGTGCTCGTCTCCCTGCTCGACGGGCCTCTGCACGGCTACCAGATCATCCGCGCGATCGAATCCCGCACCGACGGGATGTGGACGCCGAGCGCCGGGGAGGTCTACCCCACGCTGCAGCTGCTCGCCGATGAGAGGCTCGTGGCCGCGGAGCAGGTGGGCGAGCGGAAGGTGTACTCGCTCACCGAGGCGGGTCGCGAGGTCGCGGCGGATGCCATGGAGACGGGCGATGCGCACACCGACGGGGAGTCGGGGCGCGCGCGCGTCGAACGCGGGCTCGCCCTCCCGAAGGCGGGCATGAAGCTCGCGCAGGCCGCTGCGCAGGTGGCGCAGAACGGCACCCCCGAGCAGGCGGAGCGCGCGGTCGCCGTCATCGACGAGGCGCGGCGCAGGCTGTACGCGATCCTCGCCGAGGACTGACCGGATGCCGCGCAACGGCGGCAGCCCGAGCGCCACCGAGGCGGATCGGGCTCTTCAGGCGCGCTACCGGCGCATCATGCGATTCGCGAGCCGTGCGTTCGTGCAGGCCTGGTGGTTCGAGATCGTGCTGCCGCGGGTCGGCTTGCGCGCTGTCGCGGAGCGCGGTCGGATCCGGCGCGGGCGTCAGCTCGCGCGGCGCTTCCATGCTCTTGCCGTCGACCTCGGCGGCCTCATGATCAAGGTGGGGCAGTTCCTGTCGTCGCGGCTCGACATCCTCCCGCCCGAGATCACCCAGGAGCTGGAGGGCCTGCAGGACGAGGTCGCTCCCGAGCCGTTCGCGAGCATCCGGGTGCAGGCGGAGGCGGAGCTCGGCATGCCGCTCGACGTGGCGTTCGCCTCCTTCGACGAGGTGCCGATCGCCGCGGCGTCGCTCGGCCAGGCGCACCGCGCGCGGCTGTCGCCCGGCATCGCCGCCGATGTCGGATTCGCCGACGTCGTCGTCAAGGTGCAGCGCACGGGAATCGAGGATGTGGTCGGCGTCGACCTGGCCGCGCTGCGTCGGGTGGGGCGCTGGCTCGCCCGCGTGCGGCTCGTCTCGACGCGGGTCGACGCTCCCGCGCTCGTCGAGGAGTTCGCCGCCACGAGCCTCGCCGAGATCGACTACCTGCACGAGGCGGGGAACGCGGAGCGCTTCGCCGCGGACTTCGCCGGGGATCCGCGGATCGCCACCCCCGAGGTGGTGTGGGAGCGCACCACCGTGCGCGTGCTCACGCTGTCGGATGTGACCGCCATCAAGATCACGGATGTCGCCGCACTCAGCGCGGCGGGGATCGACCCCGCGGCGGTGGCGCAGGAGCTCGCCCGGGCCACCTTCCAGCAGATCTTCGTCGCCGGGTTCTTCCACGCCGATCCGCACCCCGGCAACATCTTCGTCACGCCCGGTGACGGCAGCCCGGGCCGGTCGTGGCAGCTCACCTTCATCGACTTCGGGATGATGGGCGAGATCTCCGACTCGCTGCGCGCGGGGCTGCGGGACTTCATCCTCGCGGTCGTCGCTCGCGATGGGCGCGCGCTCGTGGCGTCGATGGAGCGCCTCGGGGTGCTTCTGCCGGGGGCGGACACCGATGAACTCGAACGCGCGATGACGGCATCGTTCGATCGGTTCGGCGGGATGGGCGTCGCCGAGCTGCGCGAGGTCGATCCGCGGGAGCTGGAGGCCTTCGCGCGCCAGTTCGGCGACACGATCCGGTCGCTGCCGTTCCAGCTCCCGGAGAGCTTCCTGCTGCTGATCCGCACCATCTCGCTCATCTCGGGTGTCACGAGCGCGCTCGATCGCGACTTCAACATGTGGGATGCGGTGGACCCGTTCGCGCGCGCCGTGCTGAGCCGATCGGCGCGAGACCCGCGGGAGCTCGGCAGGCAGGCGCTCGGCTACGCCGCCACCGTCGCGCGCCTGCCCGTCCGCGTCGACCAGCTGATCTCGTGCGTGGAGCGCGGGCAGCTGGCGGTGCGGGTGCCCGGCGTGGAGCGGAGGCTCGCGTCGCTCGAGCGCCACTTCGGCGGCCTCACCTGGGCGATCGTGTTCGCGGCGATGCTCTTCTCGGGGGTGCTGCTGCGACGCGCCGACGAGGAGTTCGGCTGGGTGCTCATCATCGGATCCGTCGTGCCCCTGCTGAACGTCGCGCTGTTCTGGCGACGCCGCTGAGCCGCAACCTGGCAGGGCAGCGGTTCTCGGCGAGTAGCCTGTGCCCGTGGAGCCCGTCATCGCGACCTTCGTCATCCTGGGTGTCGCCGTCATCGCGTTCATCACGGGGCGCGTGCCGCTGGCCCTCGTGGCGGTCGGGGTCTCGCTGGCGCTCTGGGCGACGGGGGTGCTCGGCATCACCGAGGCGCTCGCCGGGTTCAGCGATCCGACGGTCATCCTCATCGCGTGCCTCTTCGTGGTGAGCGAAGCCCTCGACGCAACCGGGGTGACGGCGTGGGTCGGGCAGGTCGTCATCCGTCGTGCGGGCAAGACCCGGAGGCGGCTCACGATCGTGATCGCGCTCATCTCGGCGGTGCTCTCCGCGTTCATCTCGATCAACGGCGCCGTCGCCGCGCTCATCCCCGTGGTCGTGGTCGTCGCGACGCGGGCGGGGATCGTGCCGTCGAAGCTTCTGCTTCCGCTCGCCTTCGCCGCGAGCGCCGGGTCGATGCTCACCCTCACGGGAACCCCCGTCAACCTGCTCGTCTCGGAGACCGCGGCCTCCTCGGGGGGTCGGCCCTTCGGGTTCTTCGAGTTCGCGCTCGTCGGCATCCCGCTCGTGCTGTGCACGGCGGCGATCGTCGCTCTCGCGGGAGGGCGGCTGCTGCCCGCACGCGAGCCCGAGCATCTGGTCGAGGGCGTGCACGACGGCCACTCCGCCACCCGCACCCTGCGGAAGGCCTATCGGCTTTCCGAGG
>JAEYUT010000208.1 GCA_023432305.1 Actinomycetes bacterium | reverse complement strand
ACCCTGCCCGCCTCACGCCGCCGCCCACGACATCATCCGCGCCGCCCGTCGAGTCCGGTGTCGATGTGGCGACCCTTCCGCCTCCCGGCGCAACGCCGCCGTCGCCTGTCTCCATTCCGGCAGGCTTCGCCCCGAGCGACTACTTCGCGGCCCCGCCGCCGAGTGCCCAGGCGCCGGGCGACCCCGATGTCGAGGGCATCGACGACACCGATCGCGCCGACCTCGCCGCACCGGTCCCGGTCGATTCGACCGGGGTTGCCGAGGTTGCGGCCGTGCCGAGCGGCGTCACCGCAGCAGCGGTCGCCGCCGGGGCGACTTCCGTGGTGGAGCCCGCTGATCCGCATCCCTTCGTGGTCGAGCGCGCGGCCGTGAACCCGACGCCGATCGAGCAGCGAGCCGGCCGCGCCGCTCGCATGTTCTGGCTGTGGTTCGCCGCCAACTCGTCGTTCGTCTCAATCGCCGTCGGCGCAACGATGCTCGTCATGGGACTGAGTCTTCGCCAGGCGCTCGTCGCCACGCTCCTCGGAATCGTGCTCTCCACCATCCCTCTCGGTCTCGGGGCACGCGCCGGAAAGTGGAGCGGACAGCCGACGATGGTCGTCTCGCGTGCGGCGTTCGGGCATATCGGCAACCTGCTCCCGGCGATCCTGTCGATCATCGGCCGCGTCTTCTGGGGCGGCGTGATCCTCTGGCTGCTCACCACGACCCTCACCCCCGTGCTCGTGGGTCGTGCGGATGGCGGACTCACCGTCTGGGCCCTCGTCATCCTCGCTGGCGGGGTCGTGCTCGCGGCGCTCGTCGCCGTCGTCGGCTACGGCCTGCTCTATCGGCTCCAGCGCGTGCTCACGATCCTCTCGGCCGTCCTCGTCGTCGCGACCATCGCTCTCACCGCCGACAGGTTCGACTCCTCCGTGATCCTGCGCACGAGCGAAGGCCCCTGGGTGCTCGTGCTCGGCGGTGCGGTGCTCGTCTTCAGCGTCGTGGGGCTCGCGTGGGCGCAGACGAGCGCCGATCTCGCTCGCTATCAGGCCCCCGGCAGCTCGACCGGCGCGACCTCCGTGTGGACGATCATCGGCGCCATCCTTCCCGCACTCGCGATCATCTCGTGGGGCGCGATCCTCGCGGCATCCGATCCCTCGCTCGCGGAGGAGCTCGCGCGCGACCCCGTCGGCGCGCTCCTGGGCAGCGTGCCGGGGTGGTACGAGATCCCTCTCCTCGCCGCGGTGGTGCTCGGACTCATCTCCGCCGGCATCCTCGCGATGTACTCCGGAGGCCTCGCGATCGTCGCGGCAGGAGTGCGGATGCCCCGCGCGATCGCGACGCTGCTGGCGGCTGTCCTGATCGGCGCTGCGGCGTTCGTCCTGCTCGCCCTCGACGTCGGCGCCGACAGCGTCATCCGGGACCTGGCTACGTCTCTCGCGGTGCCGGTGGCGGCGTGGGCCGGAATCTTCGGCGGCGAGATGATGATCCGCAGTCGGCGGTTCCACACCGCGTCCCTGCTGGCACGCGGTGGCGCCTACGCGAACGTGCGCTGGGTGAACCTCCTCGGTCTGCTCGCGTTCACGGGAGTCGGCTACGGGCTGACGACCGCCCAGATGCCGGGACTCGACTGGCAGGGCTATCTGCTGACGGCGCTCGGTGTGTCGGAACAGAGCCCGTGGGCGGCCACCGACGTGGGCGTGATCGCCGCGCTCCTGCTTGGAGTGCTGCTGCCGCTCATCGCGGGGCTTCCGGGCGTGCGTCGTCAGGAGAGGTACCAGGAGCAGACAGCGACTGCGGGGATGCCTGTGGTCGATGCCCTCGTAGACTGAGGCCATGGCCACCTCGCTCGCACACGTCGTCGACGTCGCCCACTCGCTGTGGCCGCTTGCGGGTGCGGAGGAGTGGGATGCCCCGGGGCTCATCGCGGGTGACCCATCCGCCGAGGTCTCCGCCATCCATCTCGCGGTGGACGCCGTCCTCGACACGGCCGACGAAGCGCTGGCTGGGGGAGCCCAGCTGCTGCTGGTGCATCATCCGCTGCTCATGCGCGGAGTGACCACCGTTGCCGAGGACCGCTACAAGGGCGCGGTCCTCGCACGGCTCATCCGCGGCGGATGCGGGCTTCTCGCGGCGCACACCAACGCCGACGTCGTGGCTGACGGCACATCGGCTGTGCTGGCTCGTGCGCTCGGGCTGCGCGATGTGCGGCCCCTCGTTCCCTCACCCGGCGACCCCGCGCTCGGGCTGGGGCGGGTGGGAGCGCTGGCCGAGCCGATGACCCTCGGCGAGCTCGCGCGCGGGCTCCAGGAGGTGCTCCCCGCGACTGCGCAGGGCGTGCGCGGTGCGGGCGACTACCACGCTACCGTCGAGACGGTCGCCCTGTGCGCCGGGGCCGGCGACTCGCTTCTGGGGCATCCGGAGGTGCGCGACGCGGATGTCTACATCACGAGCGACCTGCGCCACCACCCGGCCTCGGAAGCGCGTGAGAACGCCCGGGCAGCGGGGCGAGAGCTCGCGCTGCTCGACATCTCGCACTGGGCTGCGGAGTGGCTCTGGCTCGATGTCGCCGCTGAGCAGCTTCGCCGCGCCCTCCCCGAAGTCACGGTGACGGTGAGCGATCTGCGCACCGATCCGTGGGACTTCGCCCTCGTCTGACCATCCGGCCGATCCGGCCCCCCGACAGAACGGAACACCATGGGCCTCCAGGCCGCACCCGAAGACCAGGCACTCCTGCTCGATCTCCAGCAGTTCGACACCCGACTCCAGCAGCTCGGGCACCAGGCGAGATCGCTTCCCCAGATCGCACAGCTCGCGGCTCTCGCGACAGAGCTCGAGGAGCGTCGTCGCACCTTCGCGGAGCGCCTGGGGGCGCTCGAAGATGCGCAGGCGGAGCTGAAGCGCGTCGAGTCGGATGTCGCCGTCGTCGAGGCGCGCATCGCCCGGGATGCGGAGCGCCTGCAGTCGTCGTCGTCGGTCAAGGACGTGCAGGCGCTTGAGCAGGAGCTCGCCGCGCTCTCGCGACGTCGCGACGAGCTCGAGGAGATCGAGCTCGTCGTCATGGAGCGCGTCGAGGAGCAGGAGTCCGCTCTCGCGGAGGTGCGCGCGCAGATCGACGAGGTCGAGGCGCGTATCGCGGCGACCACGGCTGAGCGTGATGAGGCCCTCGCCGCGCTCGAGAAGGACCGCGCGCACAACGCGGCAGCTCGGGAGACGATCGCCGCGAAGGTGCCTGCCGCGCTGCTGGAGCTGTACGAGAAGCAGCGCGCCCGCTACGGCGTCGGGGCGTCGCACCTGCGCGGGGGCGTGTCGAGCGCGAGCGGGGTCGCTCTCAACGCCACCGATCTCAACGCCGTTCGTGCCGCGTCCGCCTACGACGTCATCCTCTGCCCTGACTCGAGCGCCATTCTCGTGCGCACTGCCGAATCCGGCATCTGACGACATCGTCGCCGCTGCGGGGCGGGGTGCGTGCCTGCGGCGGCTATCCTGGTCCTGGAACGGGTCGGCCAGACGGTCGCGTCGCACGCGTCACGCGTGTGCCGAGGAACGTCCGGGCTCCACAGAGCGAGGTGGTGGGTAACGCCCACCCGGAGTGATCCGCGAGAAAGTGCAACAGAGAGCAGACCGCCTCCGGCGTCATGCCGGCGGTAAGGGTGAAACGGTGGTGTAAGAGACCACCAGGGGTCCGAGCGATCGGATCCGCTGGGTAAACCTCACCTGGAGCAAGGTCAGACAGACACCGATGAGGCTGCTCGCTGAGGTGTCGGGTAGACCGCTGGAGGGCTGCGGCAACGCATCCCCGAGATAGATGGCCGTCCGGTCGGATCCGTCCGACTGACAGAACCCGGCGTATCGGCCGGCCCGTTCCCTCACATATGCGAAACGCCCCCGGTTCGTTCCGAGGGCGTTTCGTGTGTGTGGCTGGGTGTCAGACGGGGCGAATGTTCGCGGCCTGAGGACCCTTCTGTCCCTGAGCGACCTCGAACTCAACCCGCTGACCCTCTTCCAGGCTGCGGTAGCCCGAAGCGTCGATGGCCGAGTAGTGAGCGAAGACGTCCTGAGCGCCGTCGTCGGGGGTGATGAAGCCGAAACCCTTTTCGGCATTGAACCACTTCACGGTTCCAGTGGGCATGAGACTGCTTTCTTCATGGTGCACGCGTTCCCGATCAGGAGGCGCCAGCCCAACCTAATGCACAAGGAAAGGTTTGCGGGAGATGAATTCCACAGATTTCACCGAATCGAAATAATTCGTCATCTCTCCAGATGCTGCGCCGCAAGCCATGCCGCACCGAGGATCCCGGCGTTGTTGCGGAGCACCGCAGGCACGATGGGGGTCGCGAGGCGCAGCAGGGGAAGGAACTCCTGGTGATGCTTCGAGACGCCGCCGCCGACGATGAAGAGCTCGGGGGAGAAGAGGAACTCCACCTTGCTGTAGTACTGCTGCAGCCGATCCGCCCAGGCCGCCCATCCGAGATCGTCGCGTTCCTTCGCCGAGTAGGCGGCGAGGCGCTCGGCGTCTTCGCCCGCGATCTGCAGGTGTCCGAGCTCGGAGTTGGGGATGAGCACGCCGTCGTAGATCAGCGCGCTTCCGATTCCGGTTCCGAGAGTCGTCACGATCACGAGACCGTCGACCCCGACCGCCGCGCCGAAGTGCGCTTCGGCCACGCCCGCCGCGTCGGCGTCGTTGACGAAGTGGATGTCGCGGTGCAGCGCCTCCTCGAAGAGCAGCTCCGCTTCGAGCCCGATCCAGCGCTTCGACACGTTCGCGGCCGACATCGTGCGTCCGTTTCGGACGATCGCCGGGAAGCAGACACCGAGAGGCGCCCCCGCGGCATCGGGTCCGAAGCGCGCCGCGAGTTCCGCGACCGCGCCGAGCACGGCCTGCGGCTCGCCGCCCTCGGGGGTCGCGACCTTGATCCGATCGCTCACGAGCGTGCCCGAGGCGACATCGACGAGCGCCCCCTTGATGCCGGTTCCTCCGATGTCGATGCCGACGGCGAGAGTGCTCATGGGGTGACCTCCAGGGGATCGATCAGGGGAGCGTGAGGATGTCGGCGCCCGTCTCGGTCACGACCAGCGTGTGCTCGAACTGGGCGGTGAGTATGCGGTCGCGTGTGGTGATGGTCCAGCCGTCGTCCCACTCGTCCCATTCGATGCCGCCGGGTGCGTCGGGGGTGCCGAGGGTGAGCATGGGCTCGATCGTGAAGACCATGCCCGGCTCCATGACGGTGTCGTAGTCGGGAGCGGCGTCGTAGTGGGGGATGATCAGCCCCGTGTGGAAGGCGCGGCCGACGCCGTGGCCCGTGTAGTCGCGCACGACGCCGTATCCGAACCGTCGCGCATAGCTCTCGATCGCTCGCCCGATGACGTTGACCTGACGGCCCGGCGCGACGGTCTTGATGCCGCGTCGCAGCGCCTCCTCGGTGCGTTCCACGAGGTCGCGCGCCTCAGGCGCCACATCTCCGACGAGGAAGGTGCGGTTGAGGTCGCCGTGCATCCCGTCCTTATAGGCCGTGATGTCGATGTTGATGATGTCGCCGTCCTGCAGGACCGTGTTGTCGGGGATCCCGTGGCAGATCACCTCGTTGAGCGAGGTGCAGCTGGACTTCGGGTATCCGCGGTAGCCGAGAGTCGACGGATAGGCGCCATGCGCGATCACGAACTCGTGACCGATCGCGTCGAGCTCCTCGGTGGTGACGCCGGGGCGGATCGCGGCCCCCACCGCTTCGATCGCCTGGGCGGCGATTCTGCCCGCGGCGCGGATGCGCTCGACCTCCTCGGGCGTGTAGATGTCCGAACCCGTGAACGGGCGGGGCCCCGGACGGCCGACGTACTCGGGGCGGGGGATGGTGGAGGGCACCGGGCGGAGGGGCGTCACGTCGCCCGGGATGAGGTGACCGGCTGCGTCGCGAGGCATAGGGTCGAGTTTACCGAGCGAGAGGAGTGGTCATGGGCGAATGGTGGTACAACCACAAGACCGGCGAGGTGGAGGAGGGGCCGCAGTCGCTGGGCTCCGATCGGGACGGGCCTTTCGCGACCCGCGAGGAGGCTGCTCGCGCCCCTGAGATCGCCGCCGAGCGTGCCCGTGCGTGGGCGGCCGAGGAGGAGCGCGACCGCTAGACGACCACGGCCCCCTCGCGAGTGGTGGGATCGCGAGGGAGCCGGGTGTCTGGGGGCTCAGGTCAGCTGGACTGGTCGAGCGCCGTGATGTCGAAGCCCGCGGGGATCGTGAGGTACTTGGGCTCACGGAGGTCCGTGGGGACGTACTCCTGGTACTGCTGGGGCTGGGCGGCGAGGAACGCGCTGCCGGGCGTGTAGGCGAGCTTCAGGCAGAGTCCGCTGGTGTCGATCTCGCCCTCTGCGTCGAGCGCGTACGGGAGGCGGGTGATGGCCTCCACGTCATCTGCGTCGAAAGCCGCGAGGAGCTCGTCGGCGTCGGCGTGGAAGTAGCGGAAGCCCTCCTTGACCTTCTCGCCACTCGGCGTGTGGATGATGTCGGTGAACAGGAGGAGACGCTTCTTGGTCTCGAACTTGTCCGTCTGGGCCTTGAGCCACTTGGTGAGGTCGATGATCTCGGACACGTATGCGCTTTCTGTGGTGGTGGATCGTGGGAGCGCTCCCACGGAGTGTACGGAGAAATACTAGCGAATCGCGCATGCCGCGCGAATCACCCGCGCGCGAGCCCGTGCTCAGTCGTCGTACGAGTGCTCCGGCCCGGGGTAGGAGCCGGTTGCCACATCCGCCGCCCAGGCGCGCGCAGCTGCGTCGAGCGTGCCCGCGAGGTCGGCGTACTGCTTCACGAACTTGGGGATGCGGCCCGTCGTGAGCCCCGCCCAATCCGTCCAGACCAGAAGCTGGCCGTCGGTGTGCGGACCCGCCCCGACCGAGATGGTGGGGATCGAGAGCGCCTCGGTGACCAGGCGTGCGGCATTCGCGGGCACCATCTCCAGCACCACCGCGAAGGCGCCTGCGTCTTCGACGGCGCGCGCGTCTGCCAGCAGCTGCTCGAGGCCCTCGCCGCGACCCTGGATGACGTTGCCGCCGAGCTGGTGCTCGCTCTGCGGGGTGAAGCCGATGTGCGCCATCACGGGGATGCCGGCCGAGACGATCCGGCGGATCTGCTCGGCAGATCGCACGCCTCCCTCCAGCTTCACCGCGTGGGCGCCGGTCTCCTTCATGAAGCGGAAGGCGGTGCGCAGCGCCTCATCCGCACCCACCTCATACGAGCCGAACGGAAGATCGCCGACGACGAAGGCGCGCTTGACAGCCCCCGCGACGGCGCGCGTGAGCGGGATGAGCTCGTCGACGGTGACCGGGAGGGTCGTGTCGTAGCCGAACACCGTGTTGCCGGCGGAGTCCCCGACGAGCAGGAAGTCGATGCCCGCACGATCGAAGATGCCCGCGGTGAGCACGTCGTAGCTGGTGAGGCCCGTGATCTTGATCCCGTTCGCCTTCGCGTTCTGGAAGTGCCGGGTGCGGACTCTCTTCACGACCTCGTCTGCCATTGGACCAGTCTAGGCGCGTCGCTCGGCCGGCTCGCTCGTGCGGATCCGCCGTGGTTCCGCCGGGGTCGCCGTTCGCAGGGCCCCCAGGGTGATGAACAGCTGCGCCGCGAGATAGAGGCCCATGAGGAGCACGTCCTCCGCGGTGCTCTGGAACAGCGGCGTGAAGAGGCGGAACGCGAGCAGGGAATCGCTCGCGACGAACAGGGTGCCGCCGATCATCGTCAGGGCATTGCCGCGTGTCGCCATCGCCGCCATCGTGGCGAGAACCGCGCCATAGGCCGCGACGAGCAGAGCCATCTCGCCGAGGAACGGCCAGAGCGCGAGGAGCAGTCCGGCGTACCAGGGCAGCAGGCCGAGCGTCCACCACGACGGCGGACGACGGAAGCCGACGACGAACATCGCGATGTAGCAGAGGTGGGCTGCGAGGAAGAAGCTGAGCCCGACCGCGAAATCGCCGAGGGTGATGTCGCCGAGCCAGGACAGGGCGAGCCCGCTGACGAGCAGGACGAGGACCGGCGGCCTCATCCGCATCCGTCCGAGCGTGAGCACCAGGATGACTCCGAGGATCAGCAACGGGACGGTGAGTCCCTTCGTGGCCCGATCGAGGTCGACGAGGCCCAGTGCCTTGACCGCCAGATGGAAGAACGAGACGGCGAGGAACGGGGCGAAAGCGCCCAGCAGGAGCGGGGCGCGCCGCATCAGATCAGCCCTTGCGCCAGCATCGCATCGGCCACGCGCACGAAGCCCGCCGCGTTGGCGCCGAGGACGTAGTCGCCCGGGCGACCGTAGCGCTCCGAAGCCTCGTAGGCAGCGTCGTGGATGTCACGCATGATGCCGTGCAGGCGCTCCTCGCTCTCGTCGAACGCCCAGCGCTGGCGAGAGGCGTTCTGGCTCATCTCGAGCGCGGAGGTGGCGACGCCGCCGGCGTTCGCCGCCTTGCCGGGCGCGAACAGCACGCCCGCAGCCTGGAACGCCTCCACGGCCTCCGGCGTGCTCGGCATGTTCGCTCCTTCGCTCACGGCGATCACGCCGTTGCGGATGAGGGTAGCGGCATCGTCGCCGTCGAGCTCGTTCTGCGTCGCGGCGGGGATCGCCACCTGAGCCGGAACATCCCACACGCGTCCGTCCGAGACGAAGCGCGCGCTCGGGCGCCGTTCGGCGTACTCCGAGATGCGGGCGCGCTCGACCTCCTTGATCTGCTTGAGCAGCTCGAGGTCGATTCCCGCCTCGTCGACGATGTAGCCGGAGGAGTCGGAGGCGGTGAGGGGCTTTGCGCCGAACTGCTGCAGCTTCTGGATCGCGTAGGTGGCGACGTTGCCCGAGCCCGACACGACTGCGGTGCGGCCCTCGAGTCCCTCATTCCGGCGCGAGAGCATCTCCTGAAGGAAGAACACGGCGCCGTAGCCGGTCGCCTCCGTGCGCACCTGGGCGCCGCCCCATCCGAGACCCTTTCCCGTGAGAACGCCGGACTCGTGGCGGTTGGTGAGACGACGGTACTGACCGAAGAGGTATCCGATCTCGCGGCCGCCGACGCCGATGTCGCCGGCCGGAACGTCGGTGGTGTCGCTGATGTGGCGGTAGAGCTCGGTCATGAAGCTCTGGCAGAAGCGCTCGATCTCGCGCTCGCTGCGACGGTGCGGGTCGAAGTCGGAACCGCCCTTGCCGCCGCCGATTCCCTGACCGGTGAGCGCGTTCTTGAAGATCTGCTCGAAGCCGAGGAACTTGATGATGCCGAGGTTGACGCTCGGGTGGAAGCGAAGACCGCCCTTGTACGGGCCGAGCGCCGAGTTGAACTGCACACGGAAGCCGCGGTTCACCTGCACGTCGCCGGAGTCGTCGACCCACGGCACGCGGAACATGATCTGCCGCTCGGGTTCGACGATCCGCTCCAGGATGCCTGCCTCGGCGTACTCCGGGTGCTGGTCGAGGACGGGGCCGATGGTCTCGAGGACCTCGTGGAGAGCCTGGTGGAACTCTGCTTCACCCGCGTTGCGGGCGACGGCGGTGCGGTAGACGTTGTCGATGTAGGCCTGTACGTGCACGAGTGTGTGGAGCTTTCTGTTCGAGCGGCGCCGAACTGGGGGAAGGAGGGCGACCAACCCACGGTGGATCGGGATCGGAAGCACGTGGTCGCATCCGAGCACCGTGTCCGAGATCGTCGGGCGGCCGGGCTTCTCGATGGAGCTTCCGCAGTGAACGGGATCCAAACGGTAGGCGACTTGGGCCGTTCCGGCATCATCGCCATCTGACAGCGTAGCGCGCTCACCGCGATACTTCGTCACGTATCTGAGAGGTGCCGCAGATGCGCTCCGCGGGGCGGCCCAGCCACTACCCTGGAAACCACCGCGCATCGTGGCAAGAAGGGGACCGAATGGACAAGCAGCGAGACTTCGTTCTGCGCACCATCGAGGAGCGCGGGGTGAAGTTCATCCGCCTCTGGTTCACGGATGTCGTCGGCACCCTCAAGTCGGTCGCGCTCGCGCCCGCCGAGGTCGAGGGAGCGTTCAGCGAAGGCGTCGGAATCGACGGTTCGGCGATCGAGGGCCTCACGCGCGCTTTCGAGGCGGACGTGCTCGCCCACCCAGACCCCACCACCTTCCAGATCCTCCCGTGGCGCGGCGAGGTGGACCCGACGGCCCGCATGTTCTGCGACATCTCGACGCCCGACGGACAGCCGGCCGTCGCCGACCCGCGCAATGTGCTCAAGCGCACCCTCGCGAAAGCCGCCGACCGCGGGTTCACGTTCTACACCCACCCGGAGATCGAGTTCTATCTGCTCAAGTCGAGCAAGCTCAAGAACGGGCGCCCCGTTCCGGTCGACTCTGCGGGCTACTTCGACAACGTGCCGGGCGGCACCGCGCACGACTTCCGCCGCCGCAGCGTCCGGATGCTCGAAGACCTCGGCATCTCGGTCGAGTTCAGCCACCACGAGGCCGGACCCGGGCAGAACGAGATCGACCTGCGCTACGCCGACGCGCTCACGACAGCCGACAACATCATGACGTTCCGCACGGTCATCAAGGAGGTCGCGATCGAGCAGGGCTGCTACGCGACCTTCATGCCGAAGCCGTTCGCGGAGCACCCAGGATCCGGCATGCACACGCACGTCTCGCTCTTCGAGGGCGACACCAACGCCTTCTTCGACCCCGCAGGCCAGTACCAGCTCTCGGCGATCGGGCGTCAGTTCGTGGCGGGTGTGCTGCGCCACGCTCCGGAGATCACGGCCGTCACGAACCAGTTCGTGAACTCCTACAAGCGTCTGTGGGGCGGGGACGAAGCACCCAGCTACGTCACCTGGGGCCACAACAACCGCTCGGCCCTCGTGCGTGTGCCGCTCTACAAGCCCGGCAAGGGGCAGAGCGCGCGTGTCGAGTACCGGGGGATCGACTCCGCCGCCAACCCGTACCTCGCCTACTCGCTGCTGCTCGCGGCGGGCCTCAAGGGCATCGAGGAGGGCTATGAGCTGCCTCCCGAGGCCGAGGGCGATGTGTTCAACATGTCGAGCGCCGAGCGGCGCGCCATGGGCTATCAGGCGCTCCCGTCGAGCCTCGACCGCGCGCTGCTCATCATGGAGGAGTCGGAGCTCGTCGCCGAGACGCTCGGGGAGCAGGTGTTCAACTATGTGCTTCTCAACAAGCGCCGCGAATGGTCGGGCTACCGCCAGCAGGTGACGCCGTTCGAGCTCGAGTCGAACCTGGAAGCCCTCTGACCCGGAAGGCCGTCACTCTCACCGAGCTCGCTCGGCTGGGGTTCGTCGACCTGGGGGGAGCCGCCGCTGCTCTTCCCGGCGTGCCGGAGCACGTCGTTCCGCTATTCGCCGGCGCTGCCGATCCTGATCAGGCACTGCGGCTTCTGCTCGCTCTTCTGGAGAAGGACCCCGCGCGGGTGCGCGCGCTTCTGGATGACAGCGGTGCGGCGACCCGCCTGCTCGCCGTGCTCGGCGCCTCCGAGGGTGTCGCCGAGTTCCTGCTGCGGCACCCGGAGCACCTGGATGTGCTCGCGTCGCCGCTCGAGCACCCCGACGACGCCGAGGGCTATCGTGCGACGATGCTGGGCGCAGTCGAGGGGCTCGTGGGCGAGCAGGCGTGGGTGGCGCTGCGCGTGGCGTACCGTCGCGAACTGACCCGACTCGCCGCGTGGGATCTCGAGCAGCCGGCGCCCATCGACGTCGTCGACGTGGTCGCTGCCGCTCTCGCGGATCTCGCGGGCGCCGCGCTCGACGGCGGACTCGACATCGCCCGCCGCTCGTCGCGCTTCCCGGCCGACGAGGTCGCGGCGACGCGCCTGGCGATCATCGGCATGGGCAAGTCGGGCGCCCGGGAGCTCAACTACCTGAGCGACGTCGATGTGATCTTCGTGGGCTCGGGCGAGGGGATCCCGGATGCGCGGGCGGTCGAGATCGCCACCCGACTCGCCATCGACACTATGCACGCCCTCAGCGAGCTGGCGGTCGAACCGGCGCTGTGGGAGGTCGACGCGAACCTGCGCCCCGAGGGCAAGGACGGCGCTCTCGTGCGCACCCTCGAATCCCATCTCGCCTACTACGACCGCTGGGCGAAGAGCTGGGAGTTCCAGGCGCTCCTGAAGGCCCGCGCGATGGCGGGCGACCGCGAGCTCGGCGAGCGCTTCGTCTCCGGCGTCGCACCGAAGGTCTGGTCGGCGTCGTCCCGTGAGGGATTCGTCGAGAGCGTGCAGCGGATGCGCGAGCGAGTGCTCGCTCACATCCCGCGCGATGAGGTCGATGCGCAGATCAAGCTGGGGCCGGGTGGTCTTCGCGATGTCGAGTTCACGATCCAGCTGCTGCAGCTCGTGCACGGTCTGGCGGACGCCGACATCCGCCAGCGAGGCACGCTCGACGCGCTCGAAGCGCTCGGGGACCGCGGCTACATCGGCCGGGCAGAGGCGGACGAGTTCGCGCGCGACTACCGGTTCCTTCGGCTCATCGAGCACCGCATCCAGCTGTCACGGCTGCGTCGCACCCACCTCATGCCGGCCGAGGAGGACCGCCGCCGCGCGATCGCTCGCGCGTCGCGACTGGCGACGACCGCAGACGGCCTCATCGAGGCGTGGCGCGGTGTTCAGCAGGAGGTGCGCAGTCTCCACGAGAAGCTCTTCTACCGTCCGCTGCTCTCCGCGGTCGCCGCACTGCCCCAGGACGGCTACGCGCTCACGAGCGAGCAGGCGGAGGCGCGTCTCGCGGCGATCGGCTTCCGCGATTCGGCGGGCGCGCTTCGCCACATCGCGGCTCTCAGCGGGGGAGTGTCGCGTCGCGCCGCGATCCAGCGCACCCTGCTGCCGGTGCTGCTGCAGTGGTTCGCTGAGGGCCCTGACCCCGACTACGGTCTGCTCGCGTTCCGGCGGCTGTCGGAGGATCTGGGCGAGGAGTACTGGTTCCTGCGCATGCTGCGTGATTCCTCGGGGGGTGCGCATCGCCTCACGACGGTTCTGGCCGGGTCCCGTTTCGTGGGCTCCCTGTTCGAGCGCATACCCGAAGCCGCCGCGTGGCTCGAGAACGACGCCGAGCTGCGTCCGCGTCCGCTCGAGGAGCTGCTCGAGGAGACCCGGGCCACGCTCGCCCGGCACGCGGAGTCGGTCGACGCTGCGGCTGCGGCGCTGCGCACCGCGCGACGTCGTGAGGTGCTGCGGATCGCGCTCGGCTCCATGGTCGACGTCGTCAAGGTGGAGGAGGTCGGCCAGGCACTCAGCGACATCACGACCGCGATTCTCAGCGGCGCCCTCTCTCTCGCGCATTCCTGGGGCGACGAGATCGAGTTCGGCATCATCGCGATGGGGCGCTACGGCGGCGCGGAGCTCGGTTTCGGCAGCGACGCCGACATCATGTACGTGTACCGGCCCGCGGGCTGCGAACCCGAGGTCGCACAGAAGCGCGCCGAGCACATCGTGCGGGAGATCAAGCGCCTCACCGAGGATCTGCGGCTGCCGCTCGATCTCGACCTCGGGCTGCGGCCCGAGGGCAAGAACGGTCCCGTGGTGCGTTCGCTCGACAGCTACCGCGCGTATTACGCGCGCTGGTCGCTCACCTGGGAGGCGCAGGCGCTGCTGCGAGCCCGCGGGGTCGTCGGCGATGGCGGCCTGCTCGCCGATTTCGAGGCGATGGCCGACGGCATCCGCTACCCGGCTGACGTGGGTCCCGATGCGGTGCGGGAGGTGAAGCGGATCAAAGCGCGGGTGGAGTCGGAGAGGCTGCCGCAGGGTGCGGATCCGTCTCGCCATCTGAAGCTCGGCCGCGGGTCGCTCTCGGATGTGGAGTGGCTCGTGCAGCTGCTGCAGCTCGAGCA
>JAEYUT010000166.1 GCA_023432305.1 Actinomycetes bacterium | reverse complement strand
CTCGCACCCGCGGGGGCGCTCGTCGGCCTCGCGAAGCGCGGCCTCAAGGGCGTGCCCACCGTCGCCGTGAAGACGCCCGACGACCTCGCCGCCGCCCACGCTCTCATCGACCAGGAGGCCGCCGCGTGACCGCGCTTCAGCAGTCCCAGGGTGTCCCGTTCACCCGCATCTACAGCTACGGAGCCGCACGCGGCGAGAACGCCGTCCCGAACGACGACCTGGTGGGTCCGATCGACTCGAGTGATGAGTGGATCCGCCAGCGCACCGGCATCGTCACGCGCACCCGCGCGTCCGCAGACGTCCTCGCCGTCGACCTCGCCGAGACGGCGGCGCGAGAGGCGATCGAGAAGTCCGGTGTCGCCCCGGAGCAGATCGACCTCGTCATCGTCGCGACGATCAGCAACGTGCAGCAGACTCCGTCGATCGCGGCGGTCGTCGCCGATCGCGTGGGCGCGAACCCTGCCGCCGCGTACGACACCAACGCCGCGTGCGCCGGCTTCAGCTACGCCGTCACGCAGGCCGACGCGCTCATCCGCTCGGGTGCCGCACGCTACGCGGTCGTCATCGGCGCCGAGAAGCTCTCGGATGTCGTCGACGGCACCGACCGCAGCATCTCGTTCCTCCTCGGCGATGGCGCGGGCGCCGTCGTCATCGGTCCTGCGGATGAGCCCGGCATCGCCGCGCCCGTGTGGGGCTCCGATGGGTCGAAGGCCGACGCCGTGGGCATGAACGCCACGCTCCTCGACTTCCGCGACGGCAAGGCACCGTGGCCGACCCTCCGCCAGGAGGGCCAGACCGTGTTCCGCTGGGCCGTGTGGGAGATGGCGAAGGTCGCCCGACAGGCGCTCGAGGTCGCCGGCGTCGAGCCCGAAGATCTCGCACTCTTCGTGCCGCACCAGGCGAACCTCCGCATCATCGACGAGTTCGCCAAGCAGCTGAAGCTCCCCGAGACCGTCGTCGTCGCCCGCGACATCACGAGCACGGGCAACACCTCGGCGGCATCCATCCCCCTCGCGACGCACCGTGCGCTCGAGGAGCACCCCGAGATCAGCGGCGGACTCGCCCTGCAGATCGGTTTCGGCGCGGGCCTCGTCTTCGGGGCCCAGGTAGTGCGCCTCCCCTAAACTTGTCCCCGGTCATTCGACACCCCTAGGAGATATCACATGGCACTGTCCACCGAAGAAGTCCTCGCCGGCCTGGCGGAGCTCATCAACGACGAGACCGGCATCGCGGCGGACACCGTCGAGCTGGAGAAGTCGTTCACCGACGACCTCGACATCGACTCCATCTCGATGATGACCATCGTGGTCAACGCCGAAGAGAAGTTCGACGTCAAGATCCCCGACGAGGAGGTCAAGAACCTCAAGACGGTCGGCGACGCTGTGAACTTCATCGTCAACGCCCAGGCGTAAGACGATGCACGAGCGGGGGCGTTGATCGTCCCCGCTCGTCATTTTCGACGTCCCGGTCCATCACACGGGAGGAATTCCATGAGACCACTCGGAGTATTCGAATGACCAAGAAGATCGTGATCACCGGCATCGGGGCCACCTCCCCCATCGGAGGCACCGCCCCGGAAAGCTGGAACGCGCTTCTCGCCGGCGAGTCCGGTGCACGGCCCCTCACGCATGAGTGGGTGGCCCAGTACGACCTCCCTGTCACGTTCGCCGCCGAGGCGAAGGTGCGCCCCGAGGAGGTCCTCGAGCGCACCGAGGTCAAGCGCCTCGACCCCATGAGCCAGTTCGCGGTCATCGCCGCACGAGAGGCCTGGGAGGACGCGGGTGCGCCCGACATCGCCCCCGAGCGTCTGGGCGTCGACTTCGCGACCGGCATCGGCGGAATCTGGACGCTGCTGGACGCCTGGGACACCCTGCGGGAGCGCGGCCCGCGACGCGTCCTGCCCATGACCGTTCCGATGCTCATGCCGAACGCGGCCGCAGCGGCCGTGAGCATGCGTCTCAACGCCCGCGCGTTCGCCCGCACCGTCGTCTCGGCCTGCGCGTCGAGCACCGAGTCGATCGCCAGCGCCTACAACCACCTCCAGGAAGGCCTCGCCGACATCATCGTCGCGGGCGGCACCGAGTCGGCGATCCACCCGATCACCATCGCGTCGTTCGGCTCGATGCAGGCGCTGTCGAAGCGCAACGACTCCCCCGAGACCGCGTCGCGACCGTACGACGCCTCGCGCGACGGCTTCGTGATGGGTGAAGGCGCCGCCGCACTCGTGCTCGAGACCGAGGAGCACGCTCTCGCGCGCGGTGCCCGCATCTACGCGGAGCTCGCCGGCGGCGGCGTGACCGCTGACTCGTACCACATCACCGCTCCCGACCCCGAGGGCTGGGGCGCCTCGCGTGCCGTTCGGGCTGCCCTCGCCCAGGCCGGTGCCGAGCCCGACGACGTCACACACATCAACGCGCACGCGACCTCGACCCCGGTGGGCGACGTCGCCGAGTACAACGCGCTGCTGGCCGTGTTCGGCGACCGCGCCCGCGAGATCCCCGTCTCGGCCACCAAGGCCTCCACCGGCCACCTCCTGGGCGGCACGGGCGCGCTGGAGGCCGTCTTCACGGTGCTCGCAGTGCACAACCGCATCGCACCGCCGACGATCAACCTCGTCGATCAGGATCCCGAGATCCCGCTCGACGTCGTCACGTCGCCGCGTGAGCTGGGGGACGGCCCGCAGCTCGCGATCAGCAACTCGTTCGGATTCGGCGGCCACAACTCCGTGATCGCCATCCGCAGCATCTAGAGGATCGAGCGGCAGCCGTCGTGCTGCACACAGACCCCGTCGAAATAGTCGGCGGGGTCTTCCTCGTTCTCGAGGGTCTCGAATCCGAGGAGCGGCTCCTCAGCCTGTTCGATGATCGAGCGGATGTCGATCTCCTGCGTCTTCAGCATCATCGCCTCCGTGCGTCGGTGGGTGGGGTTGTCAGCCGACCTTGTGCAGCCAGATGACCGGCGAGTCCTCGCCGGCGTACCGGAACGGCTCGAGCTCGTCGTCCCACGACTGCCCGAGGGCGATGCGCAGCTCTCGGTGCAGCTCGAACGCATCGGATCCGGCAGATTCCATCGCGGCGCGGATGCGGTCCTCCGGAACCACGACGTTGCCGGCGGTGTCGGTCTGCGCGAAGAAGATGCCGAGGTCGGGCGTGTGCATCCAGCGGCCGCCGTCGGTACCGAGACCGGCATCCTCGGTGACCTCATAGCGCAGGTGCTCCCAGCCGCGGAGAGCGGACGCGAGCTCGGCTCCCGTGCCGCGGGGGCCTTCCCAGTAGTACTCGGTGCGCAGGGCGCCCGGAAGAACGGGCTGAGCGCGCCAGTCGAAGTTGACGGCGCGTCCGAGTGCGCGACCAGCTGCCCACTCGATGTGCGGGCAGAGAGCACGAGGAGCGGAGTGGACGTACACCACTCCGCGCGAGATCGCAGCAGCCACTTTTCTCTCCGTTCGTCAGATGCGACTTCCCCATCGTTCTGACGTCCGTACGCTGATGCTTGGTCACATTATGCCCGGTGAGAACGCGGAATGACAAGCATGTGACTCGGCGCGCCTATTTCGCGTCGGAGTAGGCGTCGACCGTGCCCACCGAGAGGGAGAACTCGACCGGGGTGGCACCGAAGAGCAGCCGCCCTGCCTCCGCCGCCGCGTCGCGCATGATCTCGGCGACCGCATCCGCGAGGGGTTCGGGAGTGTGCACGATGAGCTCGTCATGCAGGAAGAACACGAGATGGGGGCGCTCTGCGAGAAGGTTCGGGGCGTCGTCCCCTCCCCCGAGCGCCCAGAGCCGCTTGCGCACCTCGGCCATCCAACAGAGCGCCCACTCGGCGGCTGTGCCCTGCACGACGAAGTTGCGGGTGAAGCGGCCCCAGGCCCGCTGGACGTTGCGAGAGCGGTCGCGATCCTCGACAGTGCGGGTCTCGTCGTAGCCGCCGTCGTGGCCAGGGGGCGAACTGCGACCCAGCCACGTGGAGACCGATTCGCCGCGCTCGCCTGCACGGGCAGCATCCTCGACGTATTTCATCGCGCGGGGGAAGGCCCGCTCGATACGGGGACGCATCCGCCCGGATTCACCCGTCGTGCCGCCGTAGATCGCGCCGAGCATGCCGTACTTCGCCTGCTCGCGCGACTCCACCGCGCCGGCCTCGACCATCCCCTCGTACATGTCGTGAGCCTGGCCGGCGCGCGCCATCGCACCGTCGCCCGACATCGCCGCGAGCACCCGCGGTTCCAGCTGAGCGGCGTCCGCGACGACGAGCTTCCAGCCCGGGTCCGCGCGCACGGCTCCGCGGACCTGTTTGGGCAGCTGCAGCGCTCCCCCGCCGTCCGAGGCCCACCGCCCTGTCACGACACCCGCCGGCACGTAGACGGGGCGGAAACGGCCATCGCGCACCCACTCGTCGAGCCACGCCCATCCGTTGGCGGTGTAGAGCCGCGCGAGGCTCTTGTACGCCAGCAGCGGCTCGACGACCGGATGCTCGAGCCCGCGCAGCTCCCACTTGCTCGTACTCGCCACGCGCAGTCCGGCACGCTGGAGCGACTTCAGCAGCGCGGGCGGCGAATCCGGGTTGAGGTGCGGATCCTCGAGCGCCTCGCGGATCTCGCGCGCCAGCTGCTCCATGTGCGCAGGACGCCCGCCCGGCATCCGCTCGCCGAGGGTCTCGCGCAGGATGCGGTCGTGCACGCTGCGATCCCACGGAAGACCGGCGTGAGTCATCTCGGCTGCGATGAGCGCACCCACGCTGTCAGCTGCGGTGAGCAGCACGAGCCGGCCTGGGCTCGTGCTCTCCGCGATGGCGTCGAGCTGGCGGCGCAGCTCCTCACTGACGTCGCCCTCGCGGTGCGGCTCGACGATGTCGAATAGGGCATCCGCCGCGGTTCCGGGCGGCGTGCGAGGCGCGTCCCAGGTGTCGACAGGGGCTCGCGCGAGAGCGGTGCCCGCTGCCGACACCGCGCGACGTAGCACAGCACGGGTCATCCGCAGGTCGAGACACCGCTCGACGCGCACGCCAGCGGTCAGCAGGGGCGGATACCAGGTCGTTGTGTCACCCCACACCCAACGGGGGTGGGCGCGCTCCTCGACGGCGACCCATCCGGCGAACTGCCCGCGCGGGATCCTCTCGCGGCCCACCTCGGCTGCCTCGGGGTCGAGACGCACCGCGTCGACGAACCCCGCCTCCGGGGCGCTGACGGCGATGAACACAGGATCCATCCTGCCGCCTCAGGCCGACACTCGGCCGGTGTCCTCGGTACAGCACCTCTGCCGACACAACGAAGCCGGTGGTGGGGTTCGACGATCCCCACCACCGGCGGCGTGTGTCAGATCACGCGCAGAACGGAATCGCGTCCGCGGTGTTGTCCTTCGTGATGAGCGAGATCGGCATCTGCGAGATCTTCTCCGTCGACGAGCCGTCGAGCAGTGCGAGAGCGTTGCGCACCGAGCTGGCACCGAGGTTCGAAGCCGAGTCGGAGACACTCGCGCCGAACTGACCCGCCTCGATGGCGGCGAGGCCGTCGGGCGTTCCGTTCATCGTGACGATCGTGAGGTCGCTGCGGCCAGCGGCATCGAACGCCGTGCGAGCGCCCGCGGCCATGTCCTCGTTGAGCACGAACACGTAGTCGAGGTTCGGGTTGGCCTGAATCATGTTCTCGGCCACCTCCTGCGCCTTCGCACGGTTGAACATGCCCGGCTGATTGGCGACGACCGTGGCGTTCGCAGGAAGCGCTCCCTCGAAGCCGCCCACGACGTAGTCGCTCGAGGCACCCGGAGCCCCGGCGATGACGCCGACCGTGACGTCCGAACCTGCGGCGTCCTCCTCGATCCATCCGGCTGCGAGCGCACCCGCGCCGCCGAGGTCGACGACCGTCGCACCGAGGATGTCGTCCGTGTTCTGCGGGACGACTGCGATGAGGTAGAGCGGGATCCCGGCATCCTTGGCCTTCTGGATGCCCCCCTGGAGCGCGTCGACGCTGACCGTGTTGAGCAGGATCGCGTCGGCGCCGCGCGAGATCATGTCCTCGAGGTTGGCAAGCTCCTTTGCCGCGTCGGCGTCGGAGTTGGCGACGAGCAGCTCGACGCCGGTGTCTGCGGCCTCGCGCTCGACGCCCTTCTGAAGGCAGGTGCCCCAGAAGTTGTTGGCACCGCTGATGAAGCCGATCTTGTCGACCGCTCCGGCGACGGGTGCCTCACCCTCGCCCGACGGTGCAGCGTCGGCTGCACAGCCCGTGAGGGTCGCGAGCAGAAGCGCTCCCGCTCCGAGAGCTGCCGTGAATGTGCGCTGTGACGTCATTGTCATCCCTTTCTTGGTGGTGGGTCCGGCCCGCGGTGCGGGTGGTCTGAGCTAGCGACGGAACCGCTGCCAGCCGTTGGCGATCGCGGCGACGAGCAGCACGAGGCCGACGGCCATCTGCTGCAGGTAGCTCGAGACGCCGAGCAGGTTGAGGGCGTTGGCGACGATGCCGAGCAGCAGCACGCCGAGGCCTGTGCCGATCATGGTGCCTTTGCCGCCCATGAGCGCCGTGCCGCCGATGACGACCGCGGCGACAGCCTGCAGCTCCATCGTGAGGCCGGTGACACCGGGGCTCGCAGCGTTGAGTCGCGCGAGCAGCATGACTCCCGCGAGACCCGCAAGGCTGCCCATGAGCGTGTACAGCAGGATCTTGGTGCGTCCGACGGCGATGCCGGACAGTCGCGCGGCCTCCTCGTTGCCGCCGAGCGCGAAGGCGTTGCGCCCGAACGCCGTGTATCGCAGGGCGAGACCGAGCGCGGCACACACCGCGACGGCGGTGAGCAGCAGATACGGGATGCCGCCGATCGATCCGTTGCCGAACGTGTAGAGCGCCTGACCCGACGAGACGCTCATGCCGTTGAGCACGAAGAGCGCGAGTCCGTCGAGGAGCGTCGCGGTGGCGAGGGTCGCGACGAAGGGCGCGACGCTCGTCAACGTCACCACGAGCCCGTTGACGAGACCGACGAGCGAGGCGGCGACGACGCCGAGGATGACCGCAAGCGTCGCATCTGTGCCGCTCGAGATGAGTTGGGCGACGAGCGCCATCGTGACGACCGCGTTCGAGCCCATCGAGAAGTCGATTCCGCCCGCGATCATCAGCACGGTGAGTCCCGCTGCGATCACCGCGATGACGCTCACCTGGCGCAGCACGTTGAGCAGGTTGTTCGCCGTGAGAAACGCGTCGGAGCCGATGGTCGTCACGATCACGAGCACGACCAGGACGACGACGAGACCGAGCTGACCGCCGAGAAGCCACCAGGGGCGCGCCGCACGTCGGATGGCGATCGCCGACGTCTGGGGGTGGAGGGTTTCGGTGTTAGTCATGGGAGGTGTCTCCTACGGTCAGAGCGACGAGCTGGTCTCGGGTGGTCTGTGTGGCGTCGAGGTCGGCCAGAACGCGGCCTGCGCTCACGACGACGACGCGGTCGGCCAGGCGGAGGACCTCGGTGACGTCGGATGACGCCATCAGAACTGCCGTGCCGTCGTCGGCGAGGCGGTCGATGAGTCGATGGATCTCCGCCTTCGCGGCGACATCGACTCCGTTGGTGGGGTCTTCGAGGAAGACGACACCGGGGCGACTCTCGAGCCACTT
>JAEYUT010000154.1 GCA_023432305.1 Actinomycetes bacterium | reverse complement strand
CGGTGAGGTCGAGGGCCCGCTCGGTGAGAGCGATGTCGTGGTCAGCACGATCCCGAACGCGGCAGAGTTCACGCTGCCCATTCCGCAGCGTGTCGAGGGCACGCTCCTCGATGTCGCCTACCACCCGTGGCCGACCGCCCTCGCATCCCGCTGGGCGCACGCGGGCGGACGCGTCGTGAGCGGCCTGGAGATGCTGCTGCATCAGGCCGTGCACCAGGTGCGCATCTTCGTGAACGGCGATCCCGGCCGTGCGCTCCCCGGCGAGGCTGACGTCATCCGGGCCATGCGCGCCGCTGTGGAATGATCGAAGCATGCTTCGTTGGTTGACCGCCGGTGAGTCTCACGGCCCCGAACTCGTAGCCGTCCTCGAGGGGATGCCTGCGGATGTGCCCATCCTTCCCGAGCAGATCCAGGATGATCTGCAGCGCCGGAAGCTCGGGTACGGACGCGGTGCGCGCATGAAGTTCGAGCAGGACGAGCTCTCCATCTCGGGCGGCATCCGCTTCGGCAAGACGATGGGCGGTCCGATCGCGCTGCGCATCGGCAACACCGAGTGGCACCGCTGGGTCGACGTCATGTCGGCGACGCCCGTCGACCTGGAGACCCTCCCGAAGGGCCGCGGGGCGGCGCTCACGCGCCCGCGTCCGGGTCACGCCGACCTTGTGGGGATGCAGAAGTACGACTTCCCGGAGGCCCGCAACGTCCTCGAGCGTGCGAGCGCGCGGGAGACCGCTGCGCGCGTCGCCCTGGGCGCTGTCGCGCGCGCGTTCCTCGGCGAGCTCGGCATCCGGCTCGTCTCGCACACGCTCTCCATCGAGACGGTGCACGTGCCGGAGGACGCCCCGCTGCCCACGCCGGACGACGTCGCACGGCTCGACGCGGATCCGCTGCGCTGCCTCGACCCGGAGACCTCCGCGGCGATGGTGGCGCGCATCGATCGCGCTCACGACGAGGGCGACACCCTGGGCGGCATCGTCGAGGTGCTCGCCTATGGTCTTCCGCCGGGGCTCGGCAGCTACGTGCAGTGGGACCGCCGCCTCGACGCGCAGCTCGCGGCCGCGCTCATGGGCATCCAGGCGATCAAGGGGGTCGAGGTCGGCGACGGCTTCGAGACCACGCGCCGCCCAGGTTCCGAGGCCCACGACGAGATGGTCATGAACGGCACGACGATTCGTCGCGAATCGGATAAGGCAGGCGGCATCGAGGGCGGTATGTCCACCGGCACCGTGCTGCGGGTGCGTGCCGGCATGAAGCCCATTGCGACCGTCCCGCATGCGCTCCGCACAGTCGATGTCGCAACGGGCGACGCCGCCCAGGCTCACCACCAGCGCTCGGACGTGTGCGCGGTGCCTGCCGCGGGCGTCGTCGCGGAGGCGATGGTCGCGCTCGTGCTCGCGAACTCCGTTCTCGAGAAGTTCGGCGGCGATTCGGTCGGCGAGACCAAGCGCAACCTCGAGGCGTACCTCGAGGCCATTCCGGCCGCCCTGCGCACCGAGATCGCCACCGCATGACCGGGCCTCGCGCCGTCTTCATCGGCCCCATGGGGTCCGGGAAGACGAAGGTCGGCAAGCGCGTCGCGAAGGCCTTGGGCACGAGCTTCATCGACCCCGACAAGGTCATCGTCGCCGAGCACGGGCCGATCGCCGACATCTTCGACGCCCACGGCGAGCCCCACTTCCGGGCCCTGGAGCGCGCGGCGGTGCACGCCGCGCTGCAAAGCGACGGCATCGTGTCTCTCGGCGGCGGTGCCGTGCTCGACCCGGAGACGCAGCGGGAGCTCGCCGAGCTCCCCGTGGTCTACCTCACGATCACCGCCGAGGCGGTTCAGTCGCGTCTCGACAACGGAAAGCGTCCCCTCGTGCGGGACGGCATCGCATCCTGGCAGCGCATCTTCGATGCCCGCCGTCACATCTACGAAGGTCTCGCGACGATCGAGATCGACACCTCGGGCGTGCCCTACGACGGCGTCGCACAGGAGGTCATCGACTGGCTGGAGAGAGCATGACCGAGACCACGATCATCCCGGTGCACGGCACCGATGGCATGAAGGACTACACCGTTCAGGTGGGTCGCGGTCTTCTCGCGGGGATCGCCGAGCAGCTGCCGCCGAAGGCAGAGAAGGTCCTCGTCGTGCACGCGCCCGCCATGGGGGCGCGTGCCGAGGCGATGCGCGAGCAGCTGTCGGAGCGCTACCAGGTGTACCTCGCCGAGGTTCCGGATGCCGAAGGCGCGAAGCGCGTCGAGGTGGCTGCATTCTGCTGGGGGATCCTCGGCCAGACCGACTTCACCCGGTCGGATGTGATCATCGGCTTCGGCGGGGGAGCGACCACCGACCTCGCCGGCTTCGTCGCCGCCACGTGGCTGCGCGGCATCGCCGTCGTGCAGGTTCCGACGACCGTTCTCGGCATGGTGGATGCGGCCGTCGGCGGGAAGACGGGCATCAACACCGCCGAGGGCAAGAACCTCGTCGGCGCGTTCTGGGCGCCGCGAACCGTGCTGTGCGATCTCGATCTGCTCGACACGCTCCCGCGCAACGAGCTTCTCGCCGGCTACGCGGAGGTCGTCAAGGCGGGCTTCATCGCCGAGCCCGAGATCCTGGAGATCGTCGAAGCCGAGCCGGGCAAGGCCACCGACCCGACGTCGCCGGAGTTCCGTCGCGCGATCGAGCTTGCGATCGGGATGAAGGCGCGGGTCGTGGGGGAGGACTTCACGGAGCAGGGGCTCCGCGAGATCCTGAACTACGGTCACACGCTCGGGCACGCGATCGAGCATGCGGAGCGCTACCAGTGGCGTCACGGTGCCGCGATCTCGATCGGCATGATGTTCGCCGCCGAGCTCTCGCGTCTCACGCGCCACCTCTCGGATGACGCGGTCGACCGGCACCGCCGCATCCTCGACTCGCTCGATCTGCCGACCTCCTACCCGGCGGGACGCTGGAACTCGCTGCTCGCGACGATGCGCCGCGACAAGAAGGCCCGCGGCGCGCTCATGCGGTTCATCGTGCTCGACGACATCGGCCGCCCGACGGTGCTCCAGGGGCCGGATGAGTCGCTCCTGTTCTCGGCGTACCAGGAGATCGCGTCCTGATCCGAGGGCGGTGCGGCGCGACGACTAGGCTCGGAGCATGACCCGCATCCTCGTGCTGAACGGACCGAACCTGGGCCGCCTCGGCAGCCGCGAACCCGACGTCTACGGCTCACAGGATCTCTCCGCGCTGCGGGTGCTCCTCGTGGAGGAGGCGGCGGGTCTCGTGGAGATCGACCTGCGTCAGACTGACGACGAGGCGGAGCTCGTGCACTGGCTGCACGAGGCGGTGGATGCTCGCACCCCCGTCATCCTCAACCCGGCCGCGTTCACCCACTACAGCTACGCGCTGCGCGACGCGGCGGCGCTCGTGACGAAGGCGGGCATCCCCCTCATCGAGGTGCACATCTCCAACCCCCACGCACGCGAGACGTTCCGCCACACGAGCGTGATCTCGGGCATCGCGACGGGAGTCATCGCCGGTTTCGGCTTCGATTCGTACGTGCTCGCGCTGTCCGCTGTGCGGCGCTCCCTGTAGCGGTCGTTACACTCGTACGGGCGCAAACGCCCCCTGAACTCAGCGAACGGATATCACGAAGCATGGCGACCACGAACGACATCAAGAACGGCAGCGTCCTCAACATCGACGGTCAGCTCTGGAACGTGGTCGAGTTCCAGCACGTCAAGCCCGGCAAGGGCGGCGCATTCGTCCGCACCAAGATGAAGAACGTGCGCACCGGCAAGACGGTCGACCGCACCTTCAACGCGGGCACCAAGATCGACTTCGCGACGGTCGACCGCCGCGACTACCAGTACCTCTACAACGACGGCACGAGCTTCGTGTTCATGGACCAGACCGACTACGACCAGCTCTCGGTCTCGCCCGAGATCGTCGGAGACGCGGCCAACTTCATGCTCGAGAACCAGCAGGTGCAGATCGCTCTGCACGACGGCGAGCCGCTCTACGTCGAGCTTCCCGCGTCGGTCATCCTCGAGGTCACCTACACCGAGCCCGGCCTCCAGGGCGACCGCTCGAGCGCCGGCACCAAGCCCGCGACCGTCGAGACCGGCTACGAGATCCAAGTTCCGCTGTTCCTCGAGACCGGCACCAAGGTCAAGGTCGACACCCGCACGGGCGACTACCTCGGCCGCGTCTGATCCTCGGTGAGTTCGCGTACCAAGGCCCGCAAGCGGGCCATCGACACCCTGTACGTCGCCGATCTGCGGGAGGTGCCCTTCGGGGACGCGCTCGTGGAGGAGTCGAAGCGAGCCGAGCTTCAGCCTGAGCGGCAGTCCTCGTGGCTGTATGCGCGCGAGATCATCGCGGGCGTCGCCGAACACCGGGACGCGATCGACCAGACCATCTCGGAGCACGCGCACGGCTGGACGCTGGAGCGCATGCCGGTCGTCGATCGCGCCATCCTCCGCATGGGCGTGTGGGAGATCCTCTACAACGACTCGGTGCCCGACGCGGTCGCGATCGCGGAGGCCGTGCAGCTCGCGTCCGAGCTGTCGACGGACGACTCCGGCGGCTTCGTGAACGGCGTTCTCTCCGCGGTGTCGCGCGCACGCTGAGTTCGTCTGTGACGTCGTGAGGCGTCATGTTTCGGTTCGTGACGGACGGTTTTGCGCGGTGGATTCTCCTTGCCTAATTTCGACGACGTGACCTCTGTCGACGCCCCCGTGAAAGCCGCGCTCCCGGTGCGGATCTCCGGCGTCGGGGGCCCGT
>JAEYUT010000094.1 GCA_023432305.1 Actinomycetes bacterium | reverse complement strand
GCTCGGATGGTCGCCGCGGCATCCGGGGGCTGGAAAGTCGCCCTCGTCAAGATCCTCGCCCTCGCGATCGTCGACGCGATCGCCCTCTACGCCGTGCTCGTGCTCGCGAGCGTGGGCGACTGGGTGGTCGTCGGCATCATCCTGATCGTCACCGCGGCGGTCAACGTCATCTACTTCCGCCGCGGCGGACTCCCGGCCAAATACCTCACGCCGGGCCTCATCTTCCTCGCGGTGTTCCAGATCTTCGTGGTGCTGTACTCGGGCTACGTCGCCTTCACCAACTACGGCACCGGCCACAACTCCACCAAGGAAGACGCCATCCAGGCGCTCATCCTGCAGAGCCAGCAGCGGGTGGAGAACTCGCCCGGCTACCCCGTGACTGTGGTCGAGAGCTTCGGCGAGATCGCGCTTCTGCTCACGACCCCCGAAGGCGACGCCCTGCTCGGCCGCGACGGCGAGGTCGCCGAAGAGGTCGACGCCCGCATCGAAGGCGGTCGCGCCGTCGGACTCGACGGCTGGAACAGCCTCGACTTCGCGGGCGTCGTCGCCAACCAGAACCGCGTCACCCAGATGACCGTGCTGCTCTCCGAGGGCGGCGAAGACGGATCCCTCCGCACCCAGGACGGCAACACCGCCTACCTCTACACGTCGCGCTTCATCTACGAACCCGATCGCGACGTCATGGTCGACACCGCATCCGGCGAGGTGTACAGCGACGTCGGCACCGGCGCGTTCACCTCCGAGTCGGGCGCCGAGATCATGCCCGGCTGGAAGGTCGACGTCGGCTTCGAGAACTTCGCGCGCGCCTTCGGCGAGCCCACCATCCGCGAACCCCTCCTCGCGGTGACGGTGTGGACGTTCATGTTCGCCCTGATCTCGGTCGCCTCGACGTTCTTCCTGGGGCTCCTGCTCGCCCTCGTGTTCAACGACCCGCGGATGCGCAGCCGTTCCTACTACCGCGTCGTGATGATCCTCCCGTATGCGTTCCCCGGGTTCCTCTCGGCGCTCGTGTGGAGCGGCCTCATGAACCAGGAATTCGGCTTCATCAACGTCGTGTTCCTCGGGGGCGCCGAAGTGCCCTGGCTCACCAACGAATGGCTCGCCAAGTTCAGCATCCTGTTCGTGAACCTGTGGCTCGGCTTCCCGTACATGTTCCTCGTGACGACGGGCGCGCTGCAGTCGATCCCCGCAGAGCTCTCGGAGGCGGCGCAGATGGATGGCGCGACCCCGTTCCAGGCGTTCCGCCTCATCAAGATGCCGCTGCTGCTGGTGTCGGTGGCGCCGCTGCTGATCTCGTCGTTCGCGTTCAACTTCAACAACTTCAACCTGATCTACATGCTCACCCGAGGCGGTCCGCGCGACATCACCGCCGACGTCAACGTGGGCGCGACCGACATCCTCATCTCGATGGTCTACAAGGTCGCCTTCGTCGGGTCGGATCGCGACTACGGTCTCGCGAGCGCGTTCGCGATCATCATCTTCGTCATCGTCGGCACGATCTCGGTGATCGCCTTCCGTCGCACCAAGTCGCTCGAGGAGCTGAACTGACATGAGCCACATGACTCACACTCGGGCGAACTCGGTCATCGTCGACGAGAAGCGCGACTTCCGCACCTACTTCCGGCAGACCGGTTGGCGCCACCTCGTCGGCATCGTCGTCGTGATCTACTGCGCGTTCCCGCTGCTGTACATCCTCTCGGCGTCGCTCAACCCCGGCGGCACCCTCGTGACCGCGAACACGCTCTTCGGGACCATCGACATCGGCAGCTACATCGAGCTGTTCAACCGCCCGCAGCAGCCGTACGCGGCTTGGTTCGGCAACACGCTCCTCATCGGGCTCACCTCCGCCGCCGGCACGGTGCTGCTCGGCGCACTCGCCGCGTACGCGTTCTCGCGGATGCGGTTCACGGGGCGGCGCTTCGGACTCATCACGCTGCTGCTCGTGCAGATGTTCCCGCAGCTGCTGGCGATGGTGGCGATCTTCCTGCTGATGTCGGCGATCGGCGACATCTTCCCGGCCATCGGCCTCAACACCCAGATCGGCCTCATCATGGTCTATCTCGGCGGTGCGCTCGGGGTGAACACGTACCTCATGTACGGCTTCTTCAACACGGTGCCCACCGAGATCGACGAGGCGGCGAAGATCGACGGCGCCGGTCACGCGCGCATCTTCTTCACGATCATCCTGCGGCTCGTCTCGCCCATCCTCGCGGTCGTGGCGCTGCTGAGCTTCCTCGGCACGATGAGCGAGTTCGTGATCGCCTCCGTGATCCTCGTCTCGCCCGAGAACCAGACTCTCGCCGTGGGCCTCTACCAGTTCATCTCGCAGGAGACCTCGCGCAACTGGAGCGTCTTCGCGGCGGGCGCAGTGCTCGCCGCCATCATCCCCGTGGCGCTGTTCCTGGCGCTGCAGCGCTTCATCGTGGGCGGTCTGACGGCCGGATCGGTGAAGTGACGCGCGGCCGCTGCCTGGCCCGCATCCCCACAACTGAACAACAATCTGAGGGCTCTGTCATGGCGACTGCCGTGCATCCACGTCGTGTGACCGTGGCGGCACGAGCCGCCGTGACCCGAGAGGACAGAGCATGACGCTCCACCCTGCATCCGCATCCGCAGCCCTGCCGCACCACGACGGCTCGCCCCTGTACGTCGACGATCCCGCACCCGCGCTCGGCGACACCGTGGGGGTGCGTCTGCGGGTGCCTCACGGCTACGGCCCGCTCGAGCACGTGACCGTGCGCGCCGACATCGACCACGAGCCGGCCTGGTTCGACGCGACGCTCATCGGCTCCGCCGCCGGCTGGGACTGGTGGGAGGCGCAGCTGCGCATCGGCAACCCGGTGCAGCGCTACCGCTGGGCGATGCGGCACGCGGACGGCACCTTCGAATGGCTGAACCAGGCGGGCATCAGCCGCATCGAGACACTCGACGCACAGGATTTCGCGCTGGTGGCGACCCCCGGTGCGCCGTCGTGGATGACGGACGCCGTGATGTACCAGATCTTCCCCGACCGCTTCGCGCGCTCGGACGCCGCGGACTACCGGGAGCTGCCCGAGTGGGCCATCCCGGCGACCTGGGATGAGCCGCTCGATCCGGTGATGCCGGGGCGCGTGCAGCAGTTCTACGGGGGAGACCTCGACGGCATCACCGAGCACCTCGACCACCTCGAGGGCCTCGGCGTCAACGTGCTGTATCTGACTCCGGTGTTCCCCGCCGCGTCGAACCACCGCTACGACGCGTCGAGCTTCACCGAGATCGACGAGCTGCTCGGCGGGGATGAGGCCTACATCCGGCTCATCGAGGCAGCGCATGCGCGCGGCATGAAGGTGATCGGCGACCTCACGAGCAACCATTCCGGCGACCGTCACGAATGGTTCCGGGCGGCGCACCGGCATCCGGAGGCGCCCGAGTCGAGCTTCTACTACTTCCTCGATGAGAAGAACGAAGAGTATGTGGGCTGGCTCGGCACGCCCACGCTGCCGAAGTTCGACTGGACCTCGGAGGAGCTGCGGCGTCGGTTCATCGACGGCCCCGATTCGGTCGTGGGGCGGTGGCTGCTGCCGCCGTACAGCATCGACGGCTGGCGCATCGACGTGGCCAACATGACCGGACGCATGGGCGACATCGACCTGAACGCCGAGGTGCGGCAGACGATCCGACGCACCATGGACGCCATCGACCCGGAGCTGCTGCTCGTCGCCGAGATCACCAACGACGCCTCCGGCGACCTGCAGGGCGACGCCTGGCATGGGGCGATGACCTACCCGGGCTTCACACGGCCGCTGTGGTGCTGGCTGGGTGAGGTGGATGGCGAGCCGCGCCTCACCGCGGAAGGCGACACCACCAGCGAGCCGTGGTTCTTCGGCCAGCCGATCACCCGGTTCCCGCGCTACACCGCGCGCGACTTCGCCGACGCCGTCGTGCGGTTCACGGGGTCCATCCCGTGGCGCGTGCGCCTCGGCAACATGCAGCCGCTCGACACGCACGACACGGGCCGCTTCGCCTCGCATGCGAAGCCCGGCGTGGTGCCGGTCGCGGTCGGGCTCTCGATGACTCTCCCCGGCATCCCCGTCGTCTTCGCGGGCGACGAGTTCGCGGCGCTCGGTGCGGACGGCGAAGCGAGCCGCACACCCATCCCGTGGTCGCGTTCCGGTGAGCCCGACATCGTCGAGCGGATGGCGCTGTACCGCGCGCTCGTGGGGCTGCGTCGGGATCATGCGGCGGCCCTCGGCGACGGCGGGCTGCGCTGGGTGCATGTGGACGACGAGACGATCGTGTTCGTGCGCGAGAGCGCGGAGGAGTCGGTGCTCGTGGTGGCGTCGTCGGGTGCTGCGGTGGATGTGACGGTGCCTGCGGTGCTCGTGCCGGGGGCGGCGGAGGCGCGTGCCGCATTCGGGGAGCTCTCGCTCGCCGTGTCGGGCGACGTGGTGCGGGTGGCCGGCGACGGCCCGGCGTTCGGTGCGTGGGTGCTTCCCGGGGTGGCGGTGCCCGCAGGCGGTGCCGCGTGAGCGACCGCTTCGAGGCGCTCAGCCGGGGGCTCGCCGACGCGGTCTCCGCGCATCCGCAGCTCACGGGGCTCGTGCTGCTGGGGTCGTCTTCGTCGTCAGAGGCCGCGGCAGCGCGACGTGACGAGTGGAGCGACCACGACTTCTTCGCGATCATCGAGCCCGGATCCGGAGCTTCCGTGCGCCCCGACGTCTCGTGGCTGCCGGACCAGGAGCGCCTGGTGCTCACCGCCCGCGAAGGCGAGCTGGGTTTCGTGGCGGTGTGGGATGACGGGCACGTCGCCGAGTTCGCTCTCGCCGAGCTGGCGGAGCTGTCTGCGGCTGTCGTGGGCGAGGCGACGGTGGCGGTGGATGACGCCGACGCCTCGCTCGCCGCGCTCGTGGCGGCCGGGCAGGAGCGCGTGGCCGCCGCGCCCGCACCGGACCCGGCGAACGAGGTGCGGCTCGTGCTCGTGAAGCTGCTGATCGGGGTCGGTCGCGCTCGCCGCGGTGAGGTGCTGAACGCGGGGGAGTTCGTGCGCACGTGGGCGGTGCAGCATCTCGTGCGCGCTCTGCGCGGTCGGGCGGGGTGGGACTCGGGGGTGCGGGACGGCATCGATCCGGTGCGGCGCTTCGAGCAGGAGTTCCCCGAGGAGGGGGCGCGCATCGCCGCGGCTGTCGCGCAGCCGGTGGAGGACGCGGCACGGACCCTGTTCTCGCTCACGCGCGAGCTGCTGGAGCCGGGGTGGGATGCCTTCCCGACGGGCGCTGCGGATGCCGTTGCCGCGCGGCTCGGGTGGGTGTGAGTCGCCCTGTTTCGTGCGCTCGGCGAGGGTTTCGGGGG
>JAEYUT010000073.1 GCA_023432305.1 Actinomycetes bacterium | reverse complement strand
CGACCTCCTCGGCGAGCACCTGGTCGAGCGCGAGGTGCATGACCGGGGGCAGGGGGCCCGGGTGCACGAGCTCCCACTCGTAGTCGTCCCAGTCGGTGGCGCGGCCCACGGCCCGACGCACGACGGTGGCGACCGCGTCGGCCGAGAACCCGAACAGCACGGCGTCCGCGGGCAGAGCCGCGGTGACGGCGGCGGCGATCGTGCGGCCGTCGGCGGAGGCGGGGAGGCCGGTGAGCGCCTGATCGATCAGCGGGAGGGCGTCGTCCGGTTCGAGGAAGAAGTCGCCGGAGAGCCGCACGTCGGCGAGTCGGTCGTCGACGATCTCGAGGTCGACGACCACGAGCTTGCCTCCGGGCACCTTGTACTCGCCATGCACCATGTCAGCTTAGTGGAGCGGGTTAGGCAACCCTTACCGGCAGCTGGAGGCCGGCCTCAGCGTCCCCCGAAGCGGGCGTCGAGCCACGCGATGACGTCCGCGCGGACCTCCGCCTGATTGGTCTCGTTGAGCATCTCGTGGCGACCACCGGGGTAGATCGTGAGTGTCACATCCGTGAGGCCACCGCGTTCGCGGTACGCCTTCGCGAGCCTCTCGACCGACTTCCGGCCGCCGAGCGAGTCGTCCTCGCCGATCATGATGAGCATCGGGATGTCGGCATCGAGCTGGCGGGGCGTTCCCAGAAGCCGCAGCGAATCGGGGATGCCGAACAGCTCCATGACGCGGGCGTCGAACGTGAGCGGGTCGGCGACGAACGCCGCGGCGACCGCAGGGTCGCGGCTCAGCCACTCGGCTCCCGTGGTGCCGAGGTGCTTGTGCTTGGCGTTGAGGTCGCCGCCGCGCATGTGCAGGAGGGTGCGGTAGGCGGTCGCCGAGAGCACCACGCCGTCGTACGCCGAAGCGTGCACGCCGATCATCTTCTGCGCGAAGAGAGAGCCGAGGCTGTGACCGAAGAGCACGAGCGGCAGTCCCGCCTCGGTCTGGCGGATGATGTCGGTGAGCTGCTCGAGCGCCGCAATCGCGCCGCGCACCCCACGCGGACCGAGCGTGCCGAGCTTCGCCACATCGCCCCCGTGCTGCTCCATGCCCGTGGCGCCGTGGCCGCGGTGATCGGCCGCGTAGACGGTGTAGCCGGCGGAGGCGAGAGTGCTCGCGAAGAGCTCGTAGCGGGTCGCGTACTCCCCCACCCCGTGGAGGATCTGCACGACCGCTCGCGGTGTCGCGGCCTTCCACACGTAGTAGTGGATGGTGACGCCGTCCGCGTCGACGAACGTGTGGGCGGTGCGGGTGGTCTCGGTCATGACGCCTCCTAGCCGCGAGCGTAGTGGGTGGGCGCGGCTCCCAGCGGGATCCCTGGCGTCCGGGAGATGATGAGTCGATGAGTTCCACGTTCCGGTCGTTCGCGAGCCGGAACTACCGCATCTGGTTCGCGGGGGCGCTCGTGTCGAACGTGGGCACCTGGATGCAGCGGATCGCCCAGGATTGGCTGGTTCTCGCCGAGCTCACCGACAACGACGCGACGGCGGTGGGCGTCGTGATGGCCCTGCAGTTCGGCCCCCAGCTTCTGCTGCTGCCGCTCACGGGCTGGGTGGCTGACCGTTTCGACCGCCGCACGGTGCTCGCGATCACGCAGGCGGCGAGCATGCTGCTCGGGCTCGGACTCGGACTCCTGGTGCTCCTCGGGGTGGCGGAGCTGTGGATGGTATTCGCGTTCGCGCTGGGCCTGGGCATCTCGGCGGCGTTCGATGCCCCCGTGCGCCAGGCGTTCGTGGGCGAGCTCGTGCCCGACCGCCTTCTCGCGAACGCGGTCGCTCTCAACTCCGCGTCGTTCAATGTCGCCCGCCTCATCGGCCCCGCGGTCGCGGGCGTGCTGGTGGCGGCCATCGGATCCGGCTGGGTGTTCGTGATCAACGCCGTGAGCTTCATCCCGGTGCTCCTCGCGATCTGGGCGCTGCGGCCCGCCGAGTTCACGCCCTTCACGAAGAAGGCGCAGGGTCGCGGGCAGCTGCGCGCGGGATTCATCTACGTGAAGCGGCGGCCGGATGTGCTGCTGGTCTTCGCGATGGTGTTCCTGGTCGGCACGTTCGGCTTCAACTTCGCGATCTTCACCTCCACGATGGCGGCGGTCGAGTTCGGCGAAGGGCCGGAGGAGTTCGGCGTGCTGTCGTCGGTGCTCGCGATCGGCTCCGTTGCGGGCGCCCTTCTCGCCGCGCGCCGCGAGCGTCCGCGTCTGCGCACGGTGACGCTCGCCTCCGCGGGCTTCGGCATTGCGACCGTCGCGTCGGCGCTCGCACCCGACGTGCTGACGTTCGCGCTCATGCTGATCGTGGTGGGCTTCACGAGCATCCAGATGATGAACACCGCCAACGCCTACGTGCAGACCACGACCTCCCCCTCGATGCGCGGACGCGTGATGGCGCTCTATCTGGCGATCTTCGTGGGCGGCACGCCCATCGGCGCACCTCTCGTCGGTGCGGTCGCGGATGCGTGGGGCCCGCGCTGGGCGCTCGGGGTCGCTGCGCTCTCGGGGCTGCTCGCGGCGGCGATCGCGGCGATCTTCTTCCTGCGCACGCGCGAGATCCGGCTGCGCTGGGATCGCACCCGCCGCTGGCCGCTCACCGCGGTCGCGGCACGCGATGTGGACCGCGATACCGCAACGCAGGAGATCGCGATCGTCGAGGCCGAGACGCAGCGCTGACGCACGGCGCTCAGCCGATCCGCACCGCCGACCCCGTGACGGTGATGCCGCCGGCGGCGGGGATGTCGACGGTGAGCTCGCCGGGGCGCCCCACTTGCGCCCCCTGCAGGATCGTGACGCGCGCCGGCACGCGCACCGCGCCACTCGCCCGCAGCCAGGCGCCTGTCGCCGCCGCCCCCGAGCCGGTCGCCGGGTCCTCCACGATCGCACCCACGGGGAACACATGCCGCGCATGCCAGCGCTCCGGGCGCTCCGGCCAGAGCACGCCGATCGTCGCCGGCCAGCCGTGCGCGTCGAGCACCGCTCGGGCACGCACGGCGTTCACGGCGAAGCCGTCGAACACGGCACGATCCGAGAGTGCGATGAGCGGATGCTCGTTGCCCGCGAACGCTCGAGCGGGCGGATGAGCGGGGTGGAGGGCGCTGCGCGTCAGACCGATGGCGCTCAGCACGTCATCGAGCGCCGGGCCCTCGAGCGGAGCCACCCGCGGTTCGACGCTCGTGAAGGATGCGCGCGTGCCTGCGGCATCCGACGCGGTGGTGATCTCGATCTCGCCCACCGGTGTCGCGAACACGATCGGGCCGTCGCCGTGGATCTCGGCGATCGCCGCCGCCGCCGCGATCGTCGCGTGCCCGCAGAACGGCACCTCGGCGTGGGGAGAGAAGTAGCGGATGCCGCGGTGCCGGTCACCGCGTCCGGGCGTGACGAAGGCGGTCTCCGCATACCCCACCTCGGCTGCGATGCGCAGCATGGCGGCGTCGTCGAGTCCGCGCGCATCGAGCACGAGTCCGGCCGGGTTGCCCCCGGTGGGCTCGGTCGTGAACGCGGCCCAGCGCTGCACGTCGATCATGGCCATGCGGCCACGCTACGTCGGGGGCGGGTTCGCCGCGCGGGCCACCTCTACGGCTGCGGATCGTCCGCGTCGTAGTGGCGGAATGTGGGCTGCAGCCGCACGAGGACGGCGATGATGGCGATGATGGCGAGTCCGCCGATGAGCGGCGGGAACCACAGGGCGACGAGCGCCGCGAGGGAGCCGGCGATCATGTCGCCCACGCGCGGGCCTCCCGTGACGACGACGATGAAGATGCCCTGCATGCGGCCGCGCATCTCATCGGGCGCCGCGGTCTGCAGGAGGGTGGTGCGGAAGATCGCGCTCACCTCGTCGGCGGCGCCGGTGCCGGCGAGCATGATCGCCGCGAGCACGAGCGCCGGGATGTTCACCTGATCCCACTCGGGCCCGGCGGGGCCCAGCCATCCGGCGGCCGTGACAGCGATCACGACGCCGAAGCCCGCGGTGAACGCACCGAACACCATGATCGCGCGGCTGATCGCGATGCCGTAGCGGCGCACGTGCGCGACCGGCCCCGAGAACACCCCCACGAGCAGCACGCCCACCGCGATCGAGGCGGTGAGAAGCCCCACGGTGACGGCACCGCCGCCGATGACGATCGCGCCGATCGCTGGAAGCAGCACATTCGGGCGCCCCAGACTCATCGCGACGATGTCGACGAGGAAGCTCATGCGCACATTCGGCGAGCGCTTCAGGAAGCGCAGGCCGTCGCGCAGCGACTCGAGCCCGGGCTTGGCGGTCGCGGTGAGGGGCGGCAGCTTCGGCAGACCCAGGATGCCGATGAAACCTGCCGTGAAGAGCACGGCGTCGACCGCGAAGGTGGCCGCGAACCCGACAGAGGCGACGAGGACCCCAGCGATCGCGGGACCCGTGGTGATCTGCAGCCCCATGGCGATGCCGTTGAGAGCGTTCGCGCGCGACACCATGTGCGGCGGCAGGATGCGCGGGGTCACCGACGAGCGCGTCGTGCTCGAGATGGTCGCCGCGATCGCGTTGAGGGTCGTGAACACGTAGAACGGCCAGACAGGAGGTCGCTCGATGTAGGCGGCATCGACGAACGCGAGCACGACGAGCCCCAGCACCGAGCTCCAGGCCACGATGCTCGAGACCATGAGCACCTTGCGCCGATCGAACGCGTCGGCGAGCATGCCGCCCCAGAGTCCCGCGATGATCATCGGAATCAGCGAGATCCCGCCCACGAGAGCGACGGCGAAGGTGTCGCCGGTGATGTCGTAGATCTGGAGGCCGACGGCGACCATCGTCATCCACGCGCCGATGCCCGAGATCGAGGTGCCGATCCAGAGTCGGCGGAACACGGGATAGTCGCGCAGCGGCGAGAGGTCGACGAACCGGCTGCGCCGGAGGGTGGCTTCGTCGGACGCCTCGAGCTCGGTGGCGTCGGGGTTCGTCATAGCCGGTCAAGCCTACGCCGGTCACTGGTGACGCGTCAGCGGTGTGGCCAGGCCCTTCTCGCGCGAGCCGAACGGAGAGAGGATGAGCGCATGAGCTCCCCCGGGACGCCGCACCACGAGCCGCTTTCGGCTCGGATCGTCGCGACAGCGCGCACGACCGAGTCACGGGCGCTTCTGGTGGCAGCCTCGGCGTTCGCGCTCGCGTTCCTCACGGCGATCATCGGCGTGCGATTCCAGCCGCTGCCGATCGCGGGGGCGTGGTCGCTCGGTGCCTGGACCTCGGCGGTCGCCGCGATCGCTGCGACGATCGCGTTCTGCATCGGCTACCTGCTCCCCGCCCCCAGCGCGACCCGGCGAGTTCGACCCACCATGCCGGGCTGGCGCCTCGCACTCGACATCTCGGCGCTCGCGCTCGCCCACGGCTTCACGACGCTCCTGCTGCTCGAGGGGCTGTCGATCGTCATGGCGCAGGCGTTCCTCGGTGCGGTCGTCTTCCCGTTCAGCTCCATGGTGGTCATCTCCGCTGTGACCGCAGCGGCCGCCTACGTCGCGTACCTCTCGGCCGCGGAGATGACGGCGACGCGCCTCGCCTCCGTGTTCACGGTGTTCCTCGTGGTAGGGGTGATCGCGTCGATGCTCTCCACATCGGATTCCGTGTGGTGGGAGAAGAACATCTCGGCGCTCGGGGTGCCCGACGACCTCGGGAGCCTCGTGTTCACGATCACGCTCGTCGTGGCGGGCGCGGTGATCACCGCTCTCGCCGACTACCTCGCCGTCGAGCTCGAAGCAAGCGGCATGGCTCGCTCCCCGCGCGACCAGAGCGAGCATCCCGCGACCGTGCGCATCCGGCTGATGCGGATCGGACTGCTCGCGTTCGGCGTCTCGCTCACGCTCGTGGGGGCGTTCCATGTGAACTGGGTGGAGTGGGTGCACAACACGTTCTCGATCGCGCTCGTCGTGGTGTTCGCGGCGCTCGTGATCGCGCTGCCGCTGCTGGTGCCGCGGATCCCGGGCGTGTTCGTGACCGTCGGGTACGCCTTCCTCGTCGTCATCATCGGCGCGATCCTGCTGTTCGCGCTCGGGATCTACACCCTCACCGCGACCGAGATCGTGTGCTTCGCGCTCGTCATCACGTGGCTCATCGTGCTCATCCGCAACATCTCCGCAGGATCCGGCGACACGATGCTCCCTCTGGCGGCTACGCCTCGCGCGTGATCTCGACGGCGACGAACAGCTTCGAGCTCGACGGTCCCGCGTAGACGCCGCGCAGCGGGGTGACATCGGTGTAGTCGCGGCCGCGGCCCACGATCACGTGCCGGTCGCCGATGTCGATGAGGTTGGTGGGGTCGAAGCCATGCCAGCGGCCGCAGTACCACTCGACCCAGGCGTGCGACTCGCCGACGACCGTCTCCCCGATCGCCGCGTCGGGCTTCGGATGCAGATACCCCGAGACATAGCGGGCCGCGATACCCGCAGAGCGCAGGGCGCCGATCGCGAGGTGCGCGATGTCCTGGCAGACGCCCTTCCGGTGCGTCCAGGCCTCCGCGGCCGTCGTGTGCACGCCAGTGACCCCCGGCATGTACTCGATGCGCTCGCCGATCGCCGAGCAGATGGCGTGCGCCGCCGCGCACGGATCGCCGACCGACGCCACGAACGCCGCCGCGAGCTCCACGACCTCCTGCGGCGGTCTCGTGCGGGCCGTCTGGGCGAGCTGCTCGATGTAGGTGGTGGCGCGGGCCGTCTCGCGCGCGAGCTCCTGCCACGAGAGCCCCTGCTCGACCGCCTCGCGATGACGCACCTCCACCAGGCTCGTCGCCGTGAGCGAGAGCTCAGCATGCGGGTGCAGGATCTCGAAGCCCGAGACGCGCGTACCCCAATAGTCGATGTAGCTGTGGGTGCTCGAGATGGGCGAGATCTCGAGGTTCGAATAGAGCACGAGCTGCCCGTCGCTGGACGCGGGCAGCATGCGCGCCTCGTTGTAGGAGGCTGTCGCCTCGCCCTGGTACTGGAAGCCGGTGGCGTGCCGGATGCGCAGACGGCTCACGTGGTCTCCCCCGCCCAGCTCGGGGCCGCGTTCGTCGGGAAGTACCGCTGACGGATCGCCTCGGATGACGCGCTCGTGGCTGCCTGCACGGCGTCCATGTGGCGCGGCAGGTCGTCGAGGATCTCGGCGATGCCGCGGTATTCGAGCTCGGAGCGGATCTGCCCCAGCTGCCGCAGCGCCTGGTCCGAGACGCCCACGCGATCCGAGCGCGGTTCGATCTCTCGCAGGCACTGCTCGGCGCGCGTCACCGAGAACACGATGCTGCGCGGGAAGAGGCGATCCAGCAGCAGGAACTCCGCCGCATTGCGTGCGCTCGGCACCCCGCGGTACGTGCGCAGGTACGCCTCGTAGGCGCCGACCGAGCGCAGGATCGTCGTCCAGCTGGGCCCGGAGGCTTCGGTGAGCGAGCGGGTGGCGAGCAGCCTCGCGGTCATGTCGGCGCGTTCGAGCGAGCGTCCGAGCGTGAAGAAGCCGTGCGCCTCGTCGCGACTCGTCGACGACTCGATGATGCCCACGGCGAGCGCGGCGCGTTCGCGCACCCACGCGAAGTACTCGTGCACCTTCTCCTGGGCGACATTGCGCGGTGTGCGTGCGAGCGTCGTGTTGAGGGCCTCCCACAGCTCGGTCGAGACGACCTCGCGGGCTCGGCGCGCGTTCTCACGGGCCGCCGAGAGCGAATAGGCGATCGAGGCCGGCTGGTGGCGGTCGACGGCGAGGATCGCGAGCACATCGCCGCGCGTGAACTCGACGTCCTCGGATGCCTCGACCCCCATGACGGCGAGAAGCGATCGGCAGGCGAGATCCTCCCCCACCCAGGGATCCTCGAGCAGCAGCTGCAGGTGCACGTCGAGGATGCGGGCGGTGCCGTCGCTGCGCTCGATGTAGCGCCCGATCCAGAACAGGCTCTCGGCGATGCGGCTCAGCATCCGGCACCCCCGGTCTGCTGCTGCTGTTGCTGCTGGTCGTGGTGGGGGGCGTCCTGCGGGTTGTGATCCTGCAGGTGGGCATCAGTGATGACGGGGAGGGAGCTCGTCACCGCAGCCTGTTCGGCGACGAGCGACGGGATCGAGATCGCCCCTGCAGCACCGGGGTCGACCCCGAGCACCCAGGTGTCCTTCGAGCCGCCGCCCTGCGAGCTGTTGACCACGAGCTGTCCTTCCGGGAGTGCGACGCGCGTGAGGCCCCCCGGCAGCACCCAGATGTCGGAGCCGTCGTTGACGGCGAACGGGCGCAGGTCCGCGTGTCGCGGGCGGAGGCCGTCGTCGACGAGCGTGGGGATGGTCGACAGCTGCACGACGGGCTGGGCGATCCATCCGCGCGGGTCTCGCTGCAGGCGCACCCGCAGCTCGTCGAGCTGGGCGCGCGAGGCATCCGGACCCACCACGAGCCCTTTTCCGCCGGAGCCGTCGACGGGCTTCACCACGAGCTCCTCGAGGCGATCGAGCACCTCCTCGAGCGCGCCCGGATCCTCGAGCCTCCAGGTGTGGACGTTCGGCAGCAGGGGCTCTTCGCCGAGGTGGTAGCGGATGAGGTCGGGCAGGTACGTGTAGACGAGCTTGTCGTCGGCGACCCCGTTGCCGACCGCGTTCGCGATGGTGACGTGGCCGAGCCGCGCGGCGAGCATGAGGCCGGGCGAGCCCAGCATCGAGTCGGCGCGGAACTGGAGCGGGTCGAGGAACTCGTCGTCGACGCGGCGGTAGATCACGTCGACTCGGGTGGGGCCTGCGGTGGTGCGCATGCAGACGCGGCCGCCCGCGCAGTACAGGTCTCGTCCTTCGACGAGCTCGACGCCCATGAGGCGGGCGAGGAGCGTGTGCTCGAAGTAGGCGGAGTTGTAGACCCCGGGGGTGAGCACGACGACGGTGGGGTCGTCGACGCCGTCGGGGGCCGCGGCCCGCAGCGCCGCGAGGAGTCGCTGCGGGTAGTCGCCGACGGGCCGCACGCGCATCGCGTGGAACAGCTCGGGCAGGGTCTGCGCCATGACGCGCCGGTTCGAGATGACGTAGCTCACACCCGAGGGCACACGGACGTTGTCCTCGAGCACCCGCCAGTCGCCCTGCTCGTCGCGGATGAGGTCGATGCCCGACACCTGGATGCGCACGCCGTTCGCGGGTTCGATGCCGGCGGCGGCTCGGTGGAAGTGGGTGGACGAGCTGATGAGCCGGGCGGGGATGACCCCGTCGAGCACGGCCCGCTGGGTGCCGTAGACGTCGGAGAGGAACGCTTCGAGCGCTCTCACGCGCTGGCGGACGCCCGCTTCCACGCGCGTCCATTCGCTCTGCTCGATGACGCGCGGCACAGCGTCGAGCGGAAAGGGGCGCTCCTCCCC
>JAEYUT010000009.1 GCA_023432305.1 Actinomycetes bacterium | reverse complement strand
CCTGGCCTTCCTGCTGTTCGTCGCGGGCTCCGCGAGCCGCGAGCAGATCGTGTTCTGGCAGCTCGGAACGCTCTCGGGCTCGATGTGGCACGAGACCGTCATCGTCGTCGTGATCGCCGTGCTCGGCACGATCGTCGCGCTGCTCCTCTCCCGGCAGTACGACATCCTGTCGCTCGGCGAGCGCAACGCCCGGCACCTCGGCATCGACGTGGAGCGTCTGCGTCTGTGGTCGGTGGTGCTCGTCGCGCTGCTCACCGGCATCGGTGTCGCGTTCGTCGGCATCATCTCGTTCGTGGGCCTCGTGATCCCGCACCTCGTGCGCATGCTGCTCGGCCCGTCGCACCGGGCGCTCATCCTCGCGAGCGCCTTCGGCGGCGCGCTGCTCATGGTGCTCGCCGACCTGCTCGCCCGCACCCTCGTGACGTCGGCCGAGCTGCCGATCGGTCTGCTCACCTCCCTCGTCGGAGGGCCCTTCTTCTTCGCCCTGCTGTGGCGCCAGCGCAAGGCGTCGGGGGGCTGGGCATGATCGGGCTCCGCGCGGAGGGCGTCACCGTCGAGCTCGGCGGACGCCGCGTCGTCGACGACGTCGACCTGGATGTCGACGCGGGTGCCGTTCTCGCCCTCGTCGGCCCGAACGGCGCCGGCAAGTCGACCCTGCTGAGCGTGCTTTCGGGGGAGCGCGCTCCGAGTTCCGGCCGGGTGCTCATCGGCGACCGCCCCATCCGCGAGGTCGATTCCCTCGAACTCGCTCGGATGCGCGCGGTGCTCACCCAGGACAACGCGGTGAGCTTCCCGTTCCTCGTCGGCCAGGTGGTCGAGATGGGCCGCAGTCCCTGGAACCGCACCGCCAACCGCGAACAGGACACCACGGTGATCGCGGATGCGCTCGAGCGCACCGATGTCACCCACCTGCTCACGCGCCGCTTCACGCAGCTGTCGGGTGGTGAGCGCGCCCGCGTGTCGCTCGCGCGTGTGCTCGCACAGGACACCGATGTGGTGCTGCTCGACGAGCCGACGGCGGCCCTCGACCTGCGCCACCAGGAGGACGTGCTGCGGATCGCACGCGATCTCGCCTCCTACGGGCGCTCGGTGGTCGTCGTGCTGCACGACCTCTCGCTCGCGGGCGCCTACGCGGACCGCATCGCGCTGCTGCAGAACGGCCGACTGCGGGCTGTCGGAGCGCCCGCCGAGGTGCTCACGGAGGAGCTCGTCTCGGAGGTCTACGGGGTCGAGGTCGAGGTGATCATGCGCGGCGACCGGCCGCTCGTCATCCCCCGCCGCAGCTGAGCGATCGTTAGCCTGGGCGAATGCCCATCGCCCTCGTCACCGGAGCCGCTCGCCCGAACAGCATCGCAGCGGGCATCGCGCCGCGTCTGCGCGCCGACGGCTGGACGGTGATCACCTCGGATCTGCATGAAGCCGACATCCCGTGCGACCTCTCCCAGCCGGACGAGCCCGAGCGGCTCATCCGCGAGGCGGCGGCGCTGTACGGACCCATCGAGGCGCTCATCCTCAGCCACGCGCACGACGTCCCGACGGGCGTCCTCGACACCACTCCTGAGAGCTTCGACATGCACGTCGCGGTGAACACCCGCGCCTCGCTGCTGCTGATCGCGGCGTTCGCCCGTCAGGCGCCCGAGGGCGGGGGAGCGGTCGTGGCCCTCACCAGTGACCACACGACGGGCAACCTGCCGTACGGCGCATCGAAGGGGGCGCTCGACCGCATCGTCATCTCGGCGGCGCGCGAGCTCGGCCCGCGAGGCATCTCCGCGAACGTCCTCAACCCGGGGCCGATCGACACCGGGTGGATGGATGACGCGGCGCGGACGAGTCTCACCTCGATGCACCCCCTGGGCCGGCTCGGAACGCCCGCCGACATCGCGGCGTTCGTCGCGTTCCTCGTGTCGCCGGGGGGCCGCTGGGTGAGCGGTCAGCTGCTGCAGGCCGACGGCGGCTTCTCGGCTCGGTTCTAGTTCGGCCCAGGTAGCGTGATCGGGTGAGCCGCATTCGCTACGTCGCCATCGGAGATTCCTTCTCGGAGGGTGTCGGCGATGAGCTGCCCGACGGCACAGTGCGCGGGTGGGCGGATCTCGCGGCGCTCGGATGGGCGTCCGCGCTCGGCGAGCCGATCGAGTACGCGAACCTCGCCATCCGCGGGCGGCTGATCCGTCCGATCATCGCGCAGCAGCTCGAGCCGGCTCTCGCGCTGAAGCCCACCCATCTGTCGTTCGCGGGAGGTGGGAACGACATCATGCGGCCGCGCGCCGATGTGCCCGCGATCATCGACCTGTTCGAGCATGTGCTGCGCCGCTGCGACGAGGAGGGGGTTCAGCTGATCCTGCTCTCCGGCGCCGATCCGACCGCGCAGCTTCCGATGGGCGGGCTCATGAAGCGCCGCGGCGACGAGATGGCGCGGCTCGTCGATGAGCGGCTCGCGAGCCGGCCCGACGTCATCCGGGTGCACAACTGGTTCGACGCCGAGCTCGCGAAGCCGCCGTTCTGGTCGGCCGACCGTCTGCACATGAACGCGCGGGGTCATCATCGGGTCGCGGCTCGCGTGCTCGAGGCGCTCGGCGTCGACGCGCCGGTCGACTGGTGGCACCTCGACCGGATCCCGGAGCAGGAGCGTCTGCGCGGGATGCGCTACTACCGCGAGCATGTGGTGCCGTGGGTGCGTCGCCGGCTGACGGGCACGTCGTCGGGGGATGGCCGCGAGCCGAAGTTCGGCGGCGGCTGGGCGAGCATCCAGCCCGCTTCCTGAGCTCGCGGTCTGCGGTTTCGCGCTCGGCGGGGGTCCTGTCGGCGCGCGCCTCCGAGCGCCGATGGCCGCGACCCGCCCGGATGTGTGACACGTCCGTAACACGGCGGACTTCTTGCTGAAAACTGCTGACTGCAAACTGTTGACAGTTGACACGCTATGCGTCATGCTGGCGATATTCCGTCGACGAAGAGGAGAGGTCGCATGCCGAACTCGGGGATCAACCGCAGTTCCATTCCGCGCCAAGCGGAGGAGATGCTGCGCGGCATGATCCTCGATGGCGCCCTCGCTCCGGGCGAGCGCCTCAACGAGGTCGCACTCGCCGAATCGATCGGCATCAGCCGCGGGCCGCTGCGCGAAGCCATCAAGGCCCTCGCCGGCCAGGGCTACCTCACGATGGAGGTGCACCGCGGCGCGTTCGTGAAGTCGTGGGAACCGCAGGAGATCGTCGATCTCTACGAGCTCCGCAGCGCGCTCGAGCTCTACTCCGTTCGACTCGTCGTCGACCGCGCGAGCGATGAGGCCCTCGCGGCCGTCGACACCGCGCTGGGTGCGGAGGAGGCGCGGCTGCGCGAGAGCGCCGACAGCCCGCAGTCCGAGGCCTACGTCTCCGAACTCGACTTCCACCAGAAGCTCGTCGACCTCGGGGGCAATGGCGCCATCCGCGAGCAGCTCGCCGACGCGAACCACAAGCTCTTCCTCGCGCTGCGCCCCACAAGCCACACGATCGAGCGGCGGCTCCACGCCCTGGCATCGCACCGTGAGGTGCTGGATCGCGTGCGCGCTCGCGACGAGGACGGCGCGGTGGGGCTCATGAAGGAGCACCTGCTGGATTCGATGAACAACAGCCTGAGCGTGCTCGGCCTCACGGCCGGTCCCCGAGGCGCGACGGAAGGAACCTCCGCATGACTGACACGTACGACCTGAGGCTCACCGGGGGAGACGTCTTCCTCGACGGGCATGGTCTCGCGCGTGTCGACGTGCTGATCCGCGACGGCCGGATCGCCGGACTCGTCGAGGCGTCGGACCCGTCTTCTGCTGCCCAAATTGTTGATGTCTCAGGAAAAATGGTTCTCCCGGGTGCCATCGACCCGCACGTGCACCTCGGCAAGGACATCCGGGTTCCGCGCGACCCCGACGACGCCGAGCGCGAGACCGCCTCCGCGGCCGCCGGCGGCATCACGACGATGCTCGTCTACCTGATGAGCGGCGAGTCCTACACGGGCGAGCTCGCCTCCGCGCGCGCCGCCATGGACGCGAACTCCCACACCGACTACGGCTTCCACTTCGTTCTCGGCACCCCCGAGCACCTCGAGGAGTTCGCCGACTACGTCGAGCAGGGCGTCTCGTCGTTCAAGTTCTTCATGAACTTCCGCGGCGACGAAGGCAAGTACCTGGGCCTGCCCGGGAACGACGACTCGTTCATGTACGAGATCCTGCGCAAGGCCGCCGAGCACGGCGCCATGATCAACCCGCACCCCGAGAACATCGAGCTCGTGCGGATGTTCCGCGACGGCGACCTCGCCGCACGCGCCGAGGAGATGGCGCCGCTCGAGGCGTGGAACGCCGCCCGCCCGCCGTTCGTCGAGGCCGACGCCGCCCAGCGCGTCGCCTACCTCGCGAGCGTCACCGGGGCCTCGGTGTACTGCGTGCACACCAGCAGCCGCGAAGCCGTCGAGGCGCTCGTGCGTCAGCAGAGCTCCTACCCGAACATCTTCATCGAGACCTGCACGCAGTACCTCACCCTCGACACCTCGTCGCCTGCAGGCGTCTATGCGAAGGTCAACCCGCCGATCCGTCCGCGCGAGGACGTCGAGTTCCTCTGGCAGGCGTTCGCCGACGGGAAGATCGACGCGGTCGGGTCTGACCACAACGCCCGCCACCGCGTCAACAAGGAGAAGGACATCCTGAGCGCCTCCGCCGGCTTCCCCGGCACGGGCGGCATCCTTCCGCTGACCCTCAGCGAGGGGCTGCGTCGCGGCGTCGACCTCGCGACGATCGTGGACGCCGTGAGCACGCGCGCCGCGAAGCTCTTCGGAATGTACCCCCGCAAGGGCGCCATCCTCGTCGGCTCCGACGCGGATCTCGTGGTCGTCGACCTCGACAAGCCGAGCGTCATCACCGCGGCAACCCAGCACTCCGCCGCCGAGTACACCCCGTGGGAGGGCACGGAGCTTCCGCTCTCGGTGGTGCACACCCTCGTGCGCGGTCGCTTCGCGCTGCGCGACGGCGAGCTCACCGACGAGCGCCCCGGACAGTTCATCCCCCGCACCCGCAGCGGTGCCGCCGCCCTGGCCGACAACTAGGAGACCCCCGATCATGCCCCGCTTCCAGTCCGACTTCATCGATGACGAGACAACCGCTCGCTACGACCTCGCCGGCTTCGGTCGTCCCGTCGGCATGGGCAAGCGCCCCGCGCTGCTCATCATCGACGTCCAGTACCGCACCACCGGCACCGCACGCGTGCCCTTCCGCGAGGCCATCGAGGAATTCCCGACCGCCGTCGGCGAAGCCGGCTGGAACGCCGTCGACAACATCGTCAAGCTCCTCGACGTCTTCCGTCGCAACGACTGGCCCGTGCTCTACCCGCACGTCGCCCCCAAGTACGGCTTCGACCAGGGTGCGCTCGGCGCCAAGGTGCCCGCCATCATGAACATCCCCACCAAGGGCTACGAGTTCGTCGAGGAGATCGCCCCCCGCGACGGCGACGTGCTGCTGCCCAAGAAGCACCCGAGCGCCTTCTTCGGCACCCCGCTCGCCTCCTACCTCGTGCAGCTCGGCGTCGACTCCCTCGTCGTCGTGGGGTGCTCGACCTCCGGATGCGTGCGCTCCACCGTCATCGACGCGTTCTCCTACAACTACAAGGTCAGCGTCCCCAGCGACGCCGTCTACGACCGCAGCCAGGTCATCCACGACGTCAACCTCTTCGACCTCGACCAGAAGTACGCCGACGTCTACGAGACCGACGAGATCATCGCCGCCCTCGACGCGATCGCCGGCTGACGCATCCAGAAAGGACGACACGCACATGTACAAAGCAGCCTGGGACGACCTGATCGAACAGGAAGCCGCCCCCGGAAACTACCGGCGCTCCGTCACGGGGCTCACCATCGGACTCAACAAGATCCGCTGGGAGCACCCCTCGGGCATCCACCTGCACAAGCACGACACCGCCGAGCAGGCCATCGTCTGCATCGAAGGCCGCATGGAATGGACCGTCGCCGACGAGACCCTCGTCGTCGAAGCCGGCGAAGTGCTCATGATCCCCCAGGGCGTCGTACACGGCGGCCGAACCATCGACGGCGATGCGACCTTCTACGAGGTCCTGAGCCCGACCCTCATCCAGACCCTTCCCGGGTTCCTGGGTTCCCCCCTGCACTGAACAGTCCTGTCCCACCCAACCCAACCCATCAAGAGAGTGGAAACCCCATGAAGAAGCTCCACAAGCGTTCGAAGCTGGCCGTTGCCGCCGCCTTCCTCGCCGCCGCCGGCCTCGCGCTGAGCGGCTGTGCCGCTGCCGCCGACGAGACCCCGGCTCCCGCCGAGGGCGTCGAGGACCTCGGCACGATCGTCCTCGGTGTCGTCCCCG
>JAEYUT010000008.1 GCA_023432305.1 Actinomycetes bacterium | reverse complement strand
ATCTTAGGGGCTGCGAGGTCAGCGCTCGGTCGAGTCGCTGAACGTCGTTGCCCAGCGCTCGGCCGAGACGAGCTCGTCCGCAGCTTCACGATACTGTGCAGCCAGCTGCGGCCATCGGCGGCGCAGGGTGCGCCGAAGACGCCATGACTCGCGCATCATCCTCAGGAACGTCGCACGGTCGCGGCGGTACCAGAGCACTCCGGTGCCCTCGGCGTTCGTCACGTACACGCTGTCGAAGTGGGGGACCACCCACCACCGCGCGTCCTCGTACGGCAGATGTGCGGTCGGTTCGCTGTGCTGGTCCCGTGACGCCCCCCGCAGCACGTTCTTCGCGAGCACCTTCGCGAGCCAGACGAGACGAGCTCGGCCCCGGGGAGCCTGATTCGGCGCCCAGCGCCCCTCCTCGACGGCGGATTCCACGGGAACATGCATGAGCTCGGGGCCCGGTCGGATGGCTCGACCATCGGGGTATTCGTCGAGCAGACCCCGCACCTCGCTGAGGCGCGTGCGCAGATCATCGTGGAGCTCAGTCGGTCCGGCGAGCACGCTGCGATACGCCTCCAGGCGAGCGGCCATCGCGAAGTACTGCATATTGACCAGGTACTTAGTGTCGAGTGCGAAGTTGTCACCAATGAGCGCGCCGCCGCGTGCACGCGGCGAGTGCAGGAGCGCCGCGACGAGGCGGTTGCGTGCGTGGTAGAACGCCTGCCAATCGATCGAATCGTCCTTGTCGATCCACGAGACATGCCACAGTGCGGCGCCGGGAAGCGAGACGGTCGGGACCCCGTGCTCGGCTGCGCGCAGCCCGTACTCGGCGTCATCCCACTTGATGAACACCGGCACGGAGAGCCCGATCTCGCGCACCACGTCGACGGGGATGAGGCACATCCACCAGCCGTTGTACTGGGCGTCGAGGCGCCGATGGAGCCACTTCGTCTGACGGAGATTCGATGCGCTGAAGTCGTGGCGGGTCGGCGAGCTGGCACCCCACATGAACCGCGTCATGTCGAAGCCCTCGGCGAACGCGTGGAGCCTGCTCTTGTCGTACAAGTCGAACATATGACCGCCGACGATGGTCGGGACCTTCGAGTAGTCGGAGAACGTCAACAGTCGCCGGATGCTCTCGGGCTCGACGGCTACGTCATCGTCGAGCAGCAGGACGTAGTCCGACTCGCCTGCACGCAGCGTCTCATACATGCCGCGGGAGAAGCCACCGGATCCGCCCAGGTTGTCCTGCTCGATGACGCGCAGCTTGCCGCCGAACGACTCCTCGAGCTCGGCGAAGCCCTGCGCCTCACGCACCTTCTCGCTGCCCTGATCGACGACATAGATCCGGTCGATCAGCTCGAGGACGTCGTCCGCAGCGAGCGTGGCGAGCATCGGCAGCAGGAAGGAGGTGCGGTTCAGCGTCGTGATGGCAAGGCTCACCGTCCCTCGGCGAGGGTTCTCGAGACCAGGAGCGGCAAGCCAGCTCGCGTGGTCGAGACGGAAGTCCGCATCGTCCGCCACGAGGTCGAACCAGTACCAGCCGCCATCGCCGAAGTTCGTCAGCGGCAGATCGAAGTCCGAGGTCGCCCGCGCCGCGACGGTGGCGCTGTCGACGCGCAGGATGACTCCCCGTGCGTTCGAGCGGTACACGTGGATGGATCCGCTGCCGCTGGTCGTGATGGAGAGCCGGACAGCGTCGAGCGAGGTCCACTTCGCCCAGTACGACGCGGGGAAGGCGTTGAAATAGGTGCCGAATGACACCCGGTGATGCTGGGCAACCGCGAACGAGTGTCTGCCCTGCATCGCGTGGGCGATGCTCAGGTCGGAGAGCCGGATCGGCGCGCGATCCGTGTCCTCGCGCACGAACCCGCGTCGCTGGGCGACCTCCGCCGAGTCCTCGCGCAGCGGGATGCTGCTCCAGTAGTCGGCGTCCACGTACAGCGGAAGCACATCAGGGTCACGCACCAGCGGCATGACCACCCGCTGAAGAACGGCCGCCTCAGACACTGCGCTCAGCCCCGAACATCGGACGCACCGTGTTGTCGAAGACCGAGAGCGCGGCACCGATCGCCATGTGCATGTCGAGGTACTGGTAGGTGCCGAGACGCCCCCCGAAGACGACGTTCGACTCGCCCTTCGCGAGCTCCCGATACGCGAGAAGCCCCTCGCGGTCGCTGCGGGTGTTGACGGGATAGTAGGGCTCGTCTGCAGCTTCCGCGAACCGCGAGAACTCGCGCATGATCACGGTCTTGTCGGTGGGGTACGCGCGCTCGGGGTGGAAGTGGCGGAACTCGTGGATGCGCGTGTACGGCACATCCGCATCCGCGTAGTTCATCACCGAGGTGCCCTGGAAGTCTCCCGTGTCGAGCACCTCCTGCTCGAAGTCGAGCGTGCGCCAGGAGAGTCGCCCCTCGGCGTAGTCGAAGTAGCGGTCGACTGGCCCCGTATAGACCACCGGGATCCGTCCGACCGCCGAGGACTTGGACAGTGGGCCCGCATCAAAGAAGTCGACCCCGAGCTGCACATCGATCAGCGGGTTGTCCGCCATTCGCTCCAGCCATGCGGTGTAGCCGTCGACAGGGAGACCTTCATGCGTGTCGTTGAAGTAGCGGTTGTCATAGGTGTAGCGAACGGGCAGCCGGCTGATGACCTCAGCGGGGAGCTCGCGCGGGTCCGTCTGCCACTGCTTGGCTGTGTAGTCGCGGATGAAGGCCTCATACAGCGGGCGCCCGATCAGCGAGATGGCCTTGTCTTCGAGATTCGCAACCTCGTCGGCTTGGATCTCGGCGGCCTGGGACGCGATGAGCTCACGCGCGCTCGACGGCGAGTGCGCCGAGCGGAAGAACTGGTTGATGGTCCCGAGGTTGATCGGGAGCGGGAACACCTCGCCGCGGTGGTTCGTGTACACCCGGTGCGTATATGAGGTGAAGGAGGTGAAGCGATTGACGTACTCCCAGACGCGCTCATTCGAGGTGTGGAACAGGTGCGCACCGTAGCGATGCACCTCGATGCCGGTGGTGGGCTCGAATTCGCTGTAGGCGTTGCCGCCGATGTGGGAGCGTCGCTCGATGATCTGCACCCGCAACCCGAGCTCGTTCGCGGCTCGCTCGGCGATCGTGAGACCGAAGAATCCGGATCCGACGACAAGAAGGTCTGCGTTCACGGGAGTCCTCAGGGTGTCATTGCGGCGGGCGCGGCCCGATGCGTACAGCGTTCAAGAGTATCGGATCAGGCCGTCTTCACAGCGCGGCAGGTGCGCGACTGGTCTCCGACTCCTCAGAGCCCGACGGGACACTCTCGGCATGCGGCTCGACTGCCGCACCCGTGCGCCTCTTCGGCCAGAGTCGCTCGAAGAGGGCGTTCATCCATTCGCGAGCGGGGCTCTCGAACCATTTCCACAGAGCCCACGATGCGATCGCAACGACCAGCAGGATCACGATGACGTACACCGGCATGAGTCGGTTCTCGGCCACCCACGGGTTGTAGATGAGGAAGAGGGATCCGTACCCGAACACCACCCAGTGCGTCATATACACCGAGTACGAGCTCTGCCCGGCGATCTGAAGCGGACGCGTGCTGAAGAACCACACGACCGGCCCGGTGGGCGCACCGAGCGACCACACCCACACTGCGAGCAGAAGTGTGATGAACAGTCCGCCGCCTGGGGTGTAGCACGCGACGAGGATCGCGACCGGAGCGAGGACCTGGATGGCCCCCACCACAGGCAGCAGGCGCTTCGGTCGGCCCGCCAGCCGGATGAGCACGCCCGCGGCGAAGAGCATGATCAGGTCGACCATCCAGCGGAAGGGGTAGGAACCGTAGGGCGCCCGTGCGTAATACGCCACGGCGAAGCCGAGGAGCAGGTAAAGCCAGCCGAGGCGGGCGCGATCGGCACGAGTCGCGAGCACCACGAGGAGGATGAGCGGGAAGACGACGTACGCGATCATCTCGCCCGTCAAGGTCCAGGCCGGCTGGTTGAAGGCGAAGACGGGCTCAGGAGACGCGATGCTCGAGAGCATGAAGGCGCTCTGCAGCCATCCGGTGAACGAGTACCAGTCGGGAACCGGTGCCCCCCAGTAGCCGACGACGTTGACCGCCCACCAGATCAGCGGGATCGCGGCGAGCTGCGTGACGACGTTCACCGGCCAGAGTCGCGCGAAGCGTCGCCAGATGAATCGTGTGGATGCACGCACGGCGAGCAGGTCACGGCGCCCGTAGTTGTGCCAGATGATGTACCCGCTCAGCAGGAAGAACAGGGGCACGCCATTGTCGCCCGTCGCGAGGATGGGCTCGAAGATCTTCATGCCCGACCACGACTGATAGAGGGTCGGCTGCATGTGGAACACCACGACCCACGCCGCGCCCACGATGCGCAAGCCCGTCAGCGCGGGAATGGGCTCAGGACGTGAGCGCACGTCCGTACGGGTCGGGGCGCTCCCCGCGGGGCTGGTCACGGTCGGCTCGTTGCGCATATCCCCGCGATGCTACCCGACAGGATCTGAGGATTCAGACAGCCCCGACGTCAACGGCCGAATCGGTGAGGTCGGCGGGCGGCGCCCAGTAGCCGACTTCGCGCCACACGCCGTCGATGCGCTCGATCGTGGTGATGCTCGAGAGCGCGCACCGACGCTTGCGGGGGTCGTGGAAGAGCGGGCGACCCGTGACGCTGCGGTGCACCATCCAGATCGGCAGCTGATGGCTCACCAGCACGACGTCGCCGCGGGGCGTCCGATCGGCCAGACGCGACACTGCCCCCATCATCCGCTCGGCGACATGCGCGAACGGCTCACCCCAGCTGGGGCGCAGCGGATTGATGAGGTACGGCCACGCGTCGATGCGGCGAAACACCGAGAGGTCCATGCGGAAGGTGCCGCCCTCGAGCTTGCTGGAGGCCTCGATGATGTCCTCGTCGCGCTCGATCTCCAGGGACAGCTCGGATGCGATCGGCTCGGCGGACTCGACCGCGCGTTCGAGAGGAGACGACACGAGCCTGGTGTAGTCGCGCCCCCGGGAGACGAGTTCCCGGGCCGCCGCCTGCGCCATGATCCGACCGGCTGGCGAGAGCGAGAAACCGGGCAGCCGCGCGTAGAGGACCCCCCCGGGATTCGCGACCTCGCCATGTCGAACGAGATGCACCTGCTCTGCGACCACCAGAGGACTCTATTACACTGACGAAACGGCCGGACCTCGGCCTGACTCGTCTCGAGGAGCACCCAATCAGCGAGCCCGACCTCCTGCCCGACGCAGAACCTCAGCCGCGTTCGCGGTCCCTCATCGGCGGAGTGGTGCGCACCGCGCGTCCCCGCCAGTGGATCAAGAACCTGCTCGTCTTCGCCGCCCCGGTGGCTGGCGGTGTGGTGCTCATGCCCGCGCACTTCCTGCCGACGCTGTGGGCATTCGCGGCCTTCTGCCTCTCCGCGTCGGCGGTGTACTTCGTCAATGACGCCCTCGATGTCGATGCGGATCGCGCACACCCCACCAAGCGGAACCGTCCGATCGCGGCGGGAATCGTGCCGGTGCCGCTCGCGTACGCTCTCGCAGCGCTCCTCTTCGCGGCGGGGATCGCGGTGTCGTTCCTCGGATCGATCGAACTCGTCATCGTGGTCGCGTGCTACGACGTGATCCAGCTTCTGTACTGCGTGTGGCTCAAGCACGTCTCGGTACTCGACATCGCGATCGTGTCGTCGGGGTTCCTTCTGCGCACGATCGCGGGCGGCGTCGCATCGGCGATCGAGCTCAGCCAGTGGTTCCTCCTGGTGGCCGTCTTCGGTTCCCTGCTGATCGTCGCGGGCAAGCGGTACGCCGAGATCCTCGCCAACCCTGACGCCGAAGGGGAGGTGCGCGGCTCGCTCAAGGAGTACAGCCCCGGCTACCTCGCCTTCGTGTGGCAGTCAGGCGCCGCGATCCTCATTCTCGGGTACACCCTGTGGGCGTTCGCGCTGGACGACGGACGAAGCGTGTGGGCGTCTCTCTCCGCGGCGCCGTTCATCCTCGCCGTGCTGCGCTACTGTCAGCACATCGAT
>JAEYUT010000351.1 GCA_023432305.1 Actinomycetes bacterium | reverse complement strand
CGTCCGGACGACATCCTGCTGCCTCTGCACAACGGGTCGTTCCCCTCCGGACACGCCACCAACGCCGCGGTCATCGCCGCAGTGCTGGGCCTGCTGCTGCGCCGCACGTGGGTGTGGGTGCTCGGTGTGGTCTACATCGTGGCGATGGCGTTCTCGCGCACCCTGCTGGGGGCGCACTGGGTGTCCGACACCGTCGCGGGCGCGCTTCTCGGCGTCGGAACGGCGCTCATCGTGTACTGGGCGTTCCTGCCGCAGCTGCGCACCGAGCCGATCGCGGCGTCGCACCGCAGCTAGCCGTCGGCGCGTGCCCAGTCGCTGGCGACGGCGCGCCGAGCCGCGACGGTCGCCACCGCGAATCCGAGGATCACGAATCCGATGAGGGTCGCGGCGAGCGGCGCAATCGGGAGGATGATGGCGGTGCTGGCGCCCGCCGCCCGCAGCGCCGTCAGCACGCCGATGGCAGACGCCGCTACGGCCACGAGCCCGGCCGTCAAGGTGACGATCATCGCCTGCGTGATGACCGTGGTGCGCAGGAACGAGGTGGGCATTCCGATCGCGCGGAGGCCGGCGAGCTCTGGCCGCATCGAGCGCACCTGGGCGAGCATCTGCACGAGCAGTACGAGCGCCGCGAGGAGCGACGCTCCCGTCGCGGTGAGCGCGACCCCCGCCGAGGCGGACAGCTCGTCCGGCTCCCGGGCGACGACCACGTGGCCCGGAGGGATCGAGAGCTCCTGGGCCGCAGAGCTGGCCTCGGCTTCCTGGGCGGGAGATAGTCCGGTGTAGACGAGCATCGCTGGACCGAGCGGGATCTGGGCATCTTCCGCCGTCGAGCGGAGCACGAAACCGCTGATGTTGCGGAACGCGGGGTCGATGTCGGTGAGCTCGGTTGCGGGGAGGGTCACCTCGGGGAACGTGCCGTCGGAGGGGAACGTCACATCCGTCGCGCCGTCGAGCGGTTTCGTGACGAGCATCCCTCCGGACTCGATCGCGGCAGTCTGCTCCGTGGTGAGCGGCGCGCCGAGGAGAGCCTCGAGGTCGGAAGTCGTCGAGATCGCGCGCGTGGCTCCGTCTCCGCGCTCGTTGCCGGCCTGAAGGGTCAGGATCTCGATCGGGGGCGGCAGGTCGAGGCGCTCCTCGAACGCGGCGACGGCCGCGGGATCGAGAGAGACCTCAGGCTCCAGCGCGATCTGTCCGGCCGGGATCGGGGACTCTGTGGAGTCGTTGAGGGCGGTGAACACGCTCGTCAGGAAGATCGCGAGAGCGCAGCCGGCGATCTGGATGAGGGCGAGAAGGGTCACCGCTCCCGCGCGCTCTCGTGTCGTTGCGGTGCGGACAGCGAGCGCGAGCGCGGGTGTCGTCGCCGGCATGCGGCGAACGGCCGTCAGCACGCCGGGGACGGCGACGATCGCGATCCCTGCGCCGACGAGCAACCCCGCGAGCGTGATCGCCGAGACTTCGCTTGTGCCCGTTCCGAGGGTCACCCCCGCCGCGATCAGCACGACGCCGATGGTGACGATGAGGAGCGCTCGGTCGAGGGCGCTGGCCGCCTGGGCGGATCGCGCCCGTCGCGCTGTGGTCACGCGTTGGATGAGGGCTGCCGCGACGACCGCACCGACGATTGGGATGGGCGCGACCCACAGCAAGTCGGTGACCGACGGGAGGGTGCCGAGCTCTTGATTCGCGGTCGCAGCTGCGAGCGGCGGCACCGCGACCGCGGAGAGGACAGCGCCGAGGGCTGCGCCGACGAGCGCGCCCGCGAGCGACGACGCGGCGACACCCAGGTAGGCGGCTCGCCTCGTCTGCGATCGCGGCACGCCGATCGTCCACATCGTGGTGCGGATGCGCGCGAGGAACGCGCCGGCGAGGAGACCCGTCACGCCACCACCGGCGAGCGGCACCGCCACCTGGGCGACGATCAGCGTGACGTTGGCGCTCACCGAGCGCGATTCGATCTCCGAGCGCAGCTGCACGGCGGAATCGACCCAGGCGTCGCTGTCGGCGTCGGGCGAGAAGCGGAGCACGGCCCCCTGCACAGCGCTCGGCATCACGCTCGCGTCGGTGTCGCCGGACCAGCGGATGTTGAGGTTCGCTGCACCTGCGAGCGCCGCAGCTTCGTCGCTGATGCTCGACCACGTTCCTGGGGGGAGGATGACGGACAGCGATGAGTGGTTGAACCGGTCGCGGAAGACGCCGACGACGTTGCCGCGCACGGCGCCGTTGAAGAATTCGACGCGACTGCCGATCGGCCAGCGTGAGGCCGCCTCGGCCGACACCGCGACCTCGTGGAGGCTGCTCGGCCATGTGCCGTCGACGAGGGCGCGCCGGAGCGGGGAGCCCTCGGGTGGGTCGAGCTCCTCGAGGGCGTAGGTGGTGTCATCTGCGCCATCGGCGCGGTAGCCGGCGCCGACCACATCGACGTGGACTTCGGTGCCGCCCGCCGCGTGCACAGCGTCGCGAACCGCTTGCCGGAGCTCGGGATCGACGCCTGCGGGCGCTGCGCCCGG
>JAEYUT010000315.1 GCA_023432305.1 Actinomycetes bacterium | reverse complement strand
GGGTGCTGCGGGTGCAGTCGGCGTGGGGCGAGGAGGCGGGATCCTCCGGTGGCGAGATCGCGGAGCGTATCCTGCCGACGCTGCGTGAGCTCGCGACGTGGCAGGGTCTGGGCGAGATCGAGGTGGCGGATCGGGGGGACCTCGCGGCGCCGCTCGCGGCGGAGCTCGGCACCGCCCTGATCGACGCGAGCTGACGCGTCCAGATCTTTCTGCGCATTCGGGAATACTCCACACAGGTCCATGCGTTTACATAAGGTGTTACGTCCTCCAATTGAAAGGCTCACTGTGACGCACACCATCGGCTACATCGTCGGATCCATCTCGAGCACCTCGATCAACCGCCGCCTCGCCAAGGCGCTGGAGCGCATCGCCCCCGAGGGCGTCGAGCTCGTCGAGATCCCGATCGCCGACCTGCCGTTCTACTCGCCCGACCACGACGCGGACTACCCGCAGGTCGCCCGCGACTTCAAGAACGCGATCGACAAGGTCGACGGCGTCATCATCGTGACCCCCGAGTACAGCCGCTCGATTCCGGGCGTGCTCAAGAACGCGCTCGACTGGGCGGCACGCCCGTGGGGCCAGGGCTCGTTCAACGACAAGCCCACCGCCGTCATCGGCACCTCGGGCGGCGGCATCGCCACCGCTGCGGCGCAGCAGCACCTCAAGGCGATCCTCAGCCACTTCAACGCCATCACCCTCGGCCAGCCCGAAGGCTACGTGCAGTCGACCCCCGGCCTGTTCACCGACGAGGGCGAGGTCACGAACGAGTCGACCGCCGCGTTCCTCGTGTCCTTCCTCACCGCCTTCGAGACGCTCATCACGCGTGTCGAAGCTGGTCGCGTGGCCGCGTAAGCAGCCACCGCACCACGAGCGCCGCTCGCCCTCCCCGGGGTGAGCGGCGCTCGTCACATGTGCGAGGTGCCGCGGATCAGAACCGCGCCGCGTTCTCGCGCAGACGCTCGATGCGGCTCGGGATCGGCGGGTGGGTCGCGAAGAGCCGCTGCACGAACCCGGGCTCGTTGGGGTCGACCACCCACAGGTGCGACATCGAGGTGTTCGTGCGGGTCACCGGCCGGCCGTGCACCTCGAGCTTCTCGAGAGCCCGCGCGAGCCCCTCCGGGTGGCGCGTCGTGAGAGCCCCGGTCGCATCCGCGAGGTACTCGCGCTGACGCGACACCGCCGCCCGCACGATCGATGCGAGCAGCGGCGCGATGATCGCCACGACGAGTCCGATCACGAGCGACACGATGAGCGCCGGCAGGTTGTTCGCCCGCCGCAGACCCCCGAAGACGAACGCGCGGAATGCGAGATCCGCGATCACGCCGATCGCCACCACGAGGCCGAACACGATGAGCGAGACGCGGATGTCGTAGTTCTTGATGTGCGCGATCTCGTGGGCCATGACCCCCTGCAGCTCCTGGTCGTCCAGGACTTCCAGCAGCCCGGTCGTCGCCGCGACGACCGCGTGCTCGGGGTCGCGGCCCGTCGCGAACGCGTTGGGGGCCGGATCCGGGATGACGTACACCTTGGGGGTGGGCAGCCCCTCGCTGATCGCGAGGTTCTCGACGATGCGGTAGAGCCGGGGCTCGTCGGCCTTGCTGATCTCGATGGCGCCGCTGATCGCGAGCGTCTCCCGCGTGGCCGCGAAGTACTGGATGAGCGCATAGATCGCGGCGCCACCCAGGATGAGGGCTGCGATCCACCACTCGCCCGTGAGCCAGGCCGCGAGCGCGCCGAGTGCGCCCAGGATCACCAGGAACACCAGGATGATCAGCACGGTGTTGAGCTTGTTCTTCGCAATCGCGGAGTACATGGGGATCTACCTCGAGGTGGTGGGTTCGGGGCGGGAGGACGTGACGGCGGGTCGGACGATCAGAACTGCACGCGCGGAGGCTCGGCGATCGCCGACGGCTCGGCGACCTCGAAGAAGTCGCGCTCGCTGAATCCGAGGCCGCGCACGAAGAGCGTGTTGGGGAACGTCTTGATCTTCGTGTTGAGCTCGCGCACTCCGCCGTTGTAGAAGCGTCGGGCGGACTGCAGCTTGTCCTCGGTGTCGACGATCTCACCCTGGAGGTGCAGGAAGTTGCGGCTCGCCTGCAGCTCCGGGTACGCCTCGGCGACCGCGAAGATCGACTTGAGGGCCTTCTGGAACTCGCCCTCAGCCGCGGAGGCCTCGGCGGGCGTCGACGCACTGATCGTCTTCGCGCGAGCCTCCGTGACCCGGGCGAAGACGCCCTGCTCGTGCGACGCGTAGCCCTTGACGGTCTCGATGAGGTTGGGCAGAAGGTCGGCGCGACGCTTCAGCTGGACGGTGATGTCGCTCCACGCCTCATCCACTCGCACGTTGAGCTTCACGAGGCCGTTGTAGGTGGCCCAGAGGTAGCCGCCGATGACGACCACCAGAAGAACGACGATGCCGATGATGATGAGGGGTTCCATACCGACCACTGTAGGGCGTGAATGTTCTTCAGAAGTCATGGAGGACCGGATGCCCGGCGAGCTCGCAACGAGGTGTCATCCGGCACCCAGAATCGCGCCGTGGGAGCCCCGCGCCACCCCGCCGGAGGAAGGTCGCGGGCCGCACAGCCCCCCGACTGCGCGGCCCGCTGCCGCACCTGCTCCGCTAGCGTCCGAGGACGCGCTCGAGGTACGGGTTCTGGAAGACCCGGTCGGGGTCGAGACGATCGCGCACACCCAGGAAGTCGCCGAAGCGCGGGTAGCGCTCGGCGAACACGGCCGCATCCAGATGGTGCATCTTGCCCCAGTGCGGACGACCGCCGTGGGCGAGGAAGATCTCCTCAGCGGCACGGAAGTAGGCGCCGGGGTCGTCCTTCACGAACCGGTGCACGGCGATGTAGCCGGATTCGCGTCCGTGCGCCGTGGAGAGCCAGTTCTCGTCGGCGGCGGCGGCCCGCACCTCCACCGGGAACCCGATCGACCACCCGGAGGCGTCGATCATGGCGCGCAGCTCGTGGAGGGCCTCCGGGATCTCATCCAGCGGCAGCGCGTACTCCATCTCGCGGAACCGCACGCGGCGCGGTGCCGTGAACACCTCGTACGAGAGGTCGGTGTACTCGCGGTCGCCGTACACGCTCGTCGCGAAGCGGTTGATGCTCGGGATCGCCTTCGGGAGCGCCTTGCCGATGCTGCAGATCGCGGCGAGCGCGGCGTTGCCGAGCAGCTCCTCCTCGACCCAGTTCGACACCGCACCCACGGGCTTGCGGCCCGCCTCGAGCGGCAGGCGCGTGTTCGTCTTCGTCATGACGCGGTCGGTGTGCGGCCACCAGTACAGCTCGAAGTGATCGGCCGCCTCCGAGCGCGCCCGGAACTCGTCGATGATCTCGAACGGCTCCGGATGCTCCACCGCGTGCAGCAGGTACGCGGGGGTGCACTGGATGGTCAGTTCGACCAGGATGCCGAGGGCGCCGATCCCGAGCCGAACGGCGGGCAGCAGCTCGGCGTTCTCCGTCTCGGAGACGCGCAGCACGGAGCCGTCCCCCACGACGAGCGTCGCCGCGGTGATGGTGGTCGCGAGTCCGCCGAACGCGAGCCCGGTGCCGTGAGTGCCGGTGGAGGTGGCGCCCGCGATCGATTGGCGGTCGATGTCGCCCATGTTCTGCAGCGCGAGACCGTAGGGCGCAAGCAGTTCGGGGAGCTGGTGCAGGCGGGTGCCGGCGCGCAGCGTCACGCGGCCGGTCTCGACATCCGCGGCGACGACTCCCTGCAGATGGTCGAGGTCCACGAGGATGCCGTCGGTCGCGGCGATCGCGGTGAAGCTGTGCCCCGCACCGACCGTCTTCACCGGGAGACCGCGCTCGCGCCCGGCGCGCACCACCGCCTGCACCTCGGCGATGCTCGCCGGTGAGGCGCGGAACGCCGGGCGCGCCGTCTCGCTGCGCCCCCAGTTGCGCCAGAGTCCGCTCGTGCGCAGGCGCGCATCGGCCGACTGCTCGGGCTTCGTCGCCGTCACAGGAACACCTTCCCCTCGCCGCGGTAGGTCGGGATCGTGGTGAGGATGCGGCCATCCTCGACCACGTGGAAGGCGTCGAGGTGCTCGGAGAGCTCCCCCGCCTTCACATGTCGGAACCACACGCGGTCGCCCACGCGGAGGTCGCGTGCGCTCGCACCGCGCACGGGCGTCTGCACCTCGCCTGCCGCCTCGCGGGGCAGGTAGGCGAGCCCCTCCGGCCACACCGGGCGCGGGAGGCGATCGCCCCCCGCGGGGCCGGAGGCGATCCATCCGCCGCCGAGCACCGTCGCGATATCGGGTGTGGGGCGCCGCACGACGCTCAGCGCGAACGCCGCCGCGGGCGCGGGTCGGAAGTGCTCGTATCCGTCGAACAGCAGCGGACCGAAGAGACCGGAGCCTGCGGCCACCTCGGTGACCGAGGGGTCGAGGTGCGTGGACTCGAGCGAGCCGGTGCCGCCGCCGTTCACGAACTCGAGCTCCGCGATCGCACGCACTGCCGCGACGACGGCGCCGCGACGCTCACGCAGCTCGGCAGCCGAGGCGCGCTGCATCGCGCGGATGAGGGCCTTGCCGCGGTTGCCGACGCCCGCGATCTGCGCCTCGTACGCCATGAGCCCCACGAGCCGGAACCCGGGCCGACGCACGACCTCCGCGGCGAGCGCCGCCGCCTCCGGGGCTTCGCGCACGGGTGAGCGGCGCACGCCCACATGCCCGAGCAGCGGGTTCCGGTAGGAGGCATCGAGCTCCAGGCACACCCGCAGGTCGGCACGCGCGGAGGGCGCCGCCACCGCATCGACGAGATCGAGCTGCTCGACCGAGTCGACCATGATCGTCACGCGCGAGGCGAGCCGCTCATCCGCCGCGAGCGTCGCGAGCGCACCCCGATCCGCGGTCGGGTAGCCGACCACGACGTCGTCGTGGGTCTCGGCGAGCCACAGCGCCTCAGGGAGCGTGTAGGCGAGGATGCCGCGGTACCCCGGCAGAGCGAGCACCGCATCCAGCACTTCGCGCACGCGCACCGACTTGCTCGCCACCCGGATGGGTGTGCCCTGGGCGCGCGCGAGCATGTCGTGCGCGTTCGCGGCGAGCGCGTCGAGCGCAATGACCCCGTACGGCGGATCGAGCTCGGCGGTCGCCGCGGTGAGCGACGGCCACCAGGTGGCCGGGGTGCGCCACGGCTGCGCCAGCTGCGGAGTGAGGACGAGGGTCATGATCGGTGCGGGAACCTCAGCGGACGTCGCGGACGAGCGAGACGATGAGCGCGCCGAGCACCGTCGCGAGCGCCGAGAGGATGAACAGGCCGCTGAAGCCGCCGAGTGCGGCCACGACGAGCGCCCCGAGCAGCAGAGCGAGCGCCTGCGGCACCTGCTGGGCGATGTTCATGATGCCGAGGTCCTTGCCGCGATCGGCAGGGTCGGGCAGCACCTGGGTGGCGAGGGCCTGGTCCACGGCGAGGAACGCCCCGTAGCCGAGACCAAGCAGCGCCCCGCCGATGAACACGGCCTCGTAGCTCGTGATGAACACCAGGACCAGCGCGGCGACCGCCTGCAGCAGCGCACCCCACACGACGAAGATCTTGCGACGCGCGACGCGGTCCGAGATCCATCCGATCACGAGCGCCGACGAGACCACCGCGATCAGGTACACGACGACGAGCGGCAGGAACGAGTCCTCCGCCTTCTCGATGCCCATCCCGAGACCGAACGCGAGGAAGTACAGCAGCAGGCCCGTGCCGAGTGCGTTGCCGAGGTTGACGAGGATGCGACTCGTGAGCGTCCAGGCGAAGTCGGGGTGCTTCTTCGGCGAGATCCAGAGGCCGCGGAAGAACGCGCCGACGCTCGTCTCCGGGCGCTCCTCCTTCGTGATCGGGATCTCCTTCGCCACGATCAGGATGGGCGCCATCAGCACCACCAGGCCGATCGCCATGGCCAGGTAGCCGTACATCGCGGTGAGGAACACCTCGGTGACGAGGATCGTGCCGAGGATGATGCCGATCGCCTGCGGCGCCGACATCCAGCCGGAGACGAACCCGCGCTGACGCACGGGAACGGAGTCCGAGATGAGGGCGGTGAGCGCCGAGACGAGCATGCAGTAGCCCGTGATGGCGACCGCCCAGAACACACCGACCATCACGATCGAGTCGACGAAGCCGAGCGCGACGAGCCCTGCCGCGAAGACGAGCGCCCCGCCGATCGCCCACGGTCGGCGGCGCCCGAACCTGGAGGTGGTGCGGTCGGAGAGGAAGCCGGTGAGCGGGAACGCGATCACCGAGCAGGCGGCTGCGATGCCCGAGATGGTGCCGAGGGCCAGCACCGAGGCACGCCAGTCGCCGTCGATGCCCATGAATCCGTCGACCTGGACGGGCAGCAGCACCTGCAGGGGCGCGAGCTGCGCCATCCAGATGCCGAGCCAGGCGGCGGCGAAGGCGGCGATCCAGCCGCCGGTGACGGCGCGCTGCGGTTCCGCGAACGCCGCAGCGGGTGCGGGGGTGGTGGTGGCGGTCATGTTCTCTCTCCAGCGGGATCAGGGGTCTCGGCGAACTGTGCGATGGCTCGCGTCGCCAGGTCGATGGTGTGTTCGGCGGTGGCGTCGTCCCGGTCGACGAGCCAGGCGAGGGTGACGCCGTCGGTGATGGTGACGACGAGTCGAGCGAGCTGCTCGACGGGCACGGTCCAGCGGATGCCGAGGTGCTGTTCGCCGGCGCGGAGCACGGCGGCGGCGGTCGCGTGGTAGCGCTCGTACTGGGCGAGCGGCAGGTCGGCGAGCTCGGGTGTGCGCAGGGCGTACTGGGTGAGTTCGAACATCGCCTGCTCCCGGCCGGGCGCGCTGCGCACGTGCCCGAGGTCGGCGCTGAGCGTGCGGCGGATGGCGTCCTGGATGTCGACGACGTCGCCGGCGTCGAGGAGCCCGGCGAGCGCGGCATCCGACTCGTCGGCGACGACGAGCTCGACGACGTCGCGCAGCAGCTCGTCGCGCGACGGCACCGCGTAGTGGAAGCTCGACAGCGGCATCCCCGCCTCGGCGACGATCGCGCGGGTGGTGGCGGCGTGCACCCCGTCGCGGTCGACGACAGCGAGCGCGGCGCGCGCGAGGGCGGCGCGGCGTTCGGTGGCGGGCATGCGCGTCACGTCGCCTCCTCCCCCGTCTGCCCTCAAAGTGGGTCAAGTGTCCCAGACGGCTGTTCGAGGCGCCAGCCCCCCACCCGAGGTGCACAGCCCGCGTCAGCGCGCCCGCGTCGACCGCCCGCCGACCGGCAGAATGGGGGCACGCCCTCGTAGCCCAACGGCAGAGGCAGGCGACTTAAAATCGTCTCAGTCTGGGTTCGAGTCCCAGCGAGGGCACCGCCTCTCGCTCCAGGGCAGGCATCCGGTCAGCCATCAGCCGCCCCGTCACCGTTGCGCGAACTCGGCTGCCGCAGCCGCGAAAAGCGGGATGGCGCGCTCGATCATGTCCATCGTCGCGGTGAGCGAGATGCGCAGGTGCTGCGGCTGGTCGAACATGTCGCCCGGCAGCACGAACACGCCGCGCGCCGCGAGAGCGTCGCAGAAGGCGAGCGCGTCGCCGCCGGGGGCGCGACACCACACATAGAAGGTGCCTTCGGGCGGCGTCAGGTCGAACCCCGCGTCGAGCAGCGCCCCGCAGAGCCGGTCGCGGCGGCGGGTCAGCTCGGCGACATCGATCGACAGGGTCTCCAGGCGCGGCGCCGCATACTGCATCACGGCATCCGGGAACACCCACCCGATCGCGAGTCCGAGCGGCGCCATCGCCGCGCGCAGCTCCTGACGCTCGTCCGCCGGCATGAGCGGCGAGAGCGCCAGGTAGCCGAGGCGCTGGCCCGGCGCGAGAAGCACTTTGCCGAAGCTGTAGTCGATGACCGTGTGCGGATACGAGCCCGCCGGGCTCGCGAAGCCGATGCCGTCGAAACGCAGCCGCCGATACGGCTCGTCCGAGAGCAGCCAGATGCGGCGCCCGTGTTCGTGGGACGCCCGCTCGAGCACCGCTGCGAGGGCCTCCCACGTCTGGCGGGGGTACACCCGGCCCGTGGGGTTCGCGGGCGAGTTGACCACGACCATCCGGGTGCGGGGCGTGATGGCGCGCTCGATCGCGTCGACATCCAGATCGAAGGTCTCCGGGGCGAGCAGCACCCGCACCGGCTCGAGGTCGGCCGCGTACAGCATCGGCTCGTAGCAGAACCACCCGGGCACGGGGATGATGACCTCGTCGCCCGCGTCGGCGAGCATCGCGAACGCGAGCTGGATCGCCCCGAACGCACCGCGCGTCATCGCGATGTCGTCCGGTTCGAACTCCAGCCCGAGCTCGGCGCGCAGCCCCGCGGCGACCGACTCCTGCGCGGGGCGTTCGCTCATCTTGTAGGCGAACCAGTCGGGCGATCTGGGTTCGATCTGCGCCGCGAGCGCCGCACCCAGCTCGGCGAAGGGCAGCTCATGCGGATTCCCGAAGGTGAGGTCGAGAGCCCCCGGATCGCCCGCACGACTCTGGATCTCGGAGTACAAGCTGGTGACGGCGTCAACCGCCGTCTGGGCGCGAGCGGCCCGTGCCGACAAGGCCACAGCCATCCCCTCGCTCCGTGCCGGTGTGTGCGACGCGGCCAGCATCCCTCCGCACGGTCACCGCGTCAACGGACGCGTCAACCGGACGGCGTCTCAGCGCACCCCGTTCACCAGCGAGATGACGGCGGCGCCGAGCGCGGTGGCGACAGCCGCGAGCAGGAACAGACCCGTGAATCCGCCGAGCGCCGCCACGAAGGCAGCCCCCAGCAGCGGTGCGACCGCGACCGGCACCTGGTAGGCGACGTTCAGGATGCCGAGATCCTTCGCGCGGTCCCGCGCATCCGGCAGCACCTGCGTGGCGAGTGCCTGCCCCACCGCGAGGTACGCGCCGTAGCCGACCCCCAGCAGCACGGCCGCGACGAACGCCGAGTTGTACGACGGGACGAACGCGAGCACGAACGCCGCCCCCGACTGGATGAGCGCCCCCCACACCACGAACGGCTTGCGGCGTGCGATGCGATCCGAGACCCACCCGAGCAGCGGCGCCGAGACGAGCACGCTGACGAGGTACACGAGGATGAGCGGCAGGAACGCCTTGCTCGCCCCCTCGATGCCCACCTCGAGGCCGTACGCGATCCAGTACAGCAGCAGCCCCGTGCCGAGGGCGTTGCCCGTGTTGGTGAGCGCGCCGCTCACCCACGTCCACCGGAAATCGGAACTCGCGCGCCGTGGCCACCACAGCTGCCCGATTGCGGCACCGAGACCACCCGCAGGGCGCTCCTGGCGCGTGATGGGGCGATCCTTGTGCAGGAACAGCACCGGCAGCACCAACACGACCACGACCGCGGCGAGCACCGCGTAGCCGAGCGCAGCGGTCGCGAACACCATCGAGAACAGGACGACACCCAGGATGATGCCGATCGCGCGCGGCGTCGACATCCATCCGACGATCGCGCCGCGCTGGCGCACCGGAACGACGTCCGCGATGAGGGCGGTGAGCGCGCTGCCGGCGGTGCTGAAGCCGACGAGCGCGAGCGTCCAGAAGACGGTGATGAGCACAAGACCCTCAACCATCCCGAGGGCGACCAGGGCCGCCGCGAAGAGCACGGTTCCGCCGAGGATCCACGGACGCCGTCGGCCGAAACGCGACGTCGTGCGGTCGGAGAGGTAGCCGGCGAGCGGATACGACACGATCAGGAACGCACCCGCGATGCCCGAGACCACGCCGAAGGCGAGCACCGCGTCCGTCCAGTGGCCGGTTTCGCCGACGGCGGCAGACACCTGCAGCGGCAGCTCCACGCGGAAGGGGCCGAGCTGCCCCATCCACACACCGAGCCAGGCGGTGGCGAACGCCGCCACCCAGAGGCCGCTGACCGCTCTCTGCGGTTCGGCGAAAGCGGGGGAAGCGGCAGGCGCGGATGTCGCGGCGGCAGGCTGAACCACAGGGAGCTCCTCATCATCGAGTGCATCGGGGATCGGGTATCGGGTATCGGGTGCAACAACGGTGACTCACTGGTGGTCATCTCACCACGCCCCGCTCCGGGGGTGACTCGACTTGTCTACCTGTCCGCATCCGCGAACCCGGATACGCGGAAGGGGCAGGCGGCCACCTCACGTGACCACCCGCCCCTTCCCGAGCGGTGCTGCGTTACGCCTTCGGACGCGACGCGAACGTCTCGAACGCCTCACGCGGCGTGTCGCGGGCCGGAATGCCCACGAGGTCGCGGCGAGCGAGGAAGTTCATGATCCAGTTGCCGAAGACGCGGAACTTGCGCTCCCACATCGGCATCGCGAGACCGTGGTAGCCACGGTGCATGCACCAGGCGATGAAGCCCTTGATCGCGAGCTTGCGGTACTGGAAGACGCCGTTGTAGAGACCGAGGCCGGCGACCGCACCCATGTTGGTGTGGTTGTACTCGCGCGGCTGCTCGCCGCGGAGCTCGGCGACGATGTTCTTCGCGAGCAGCTTACCCTGACGCACCGCGTGCTGCGCGTTCGGCACGCACATGCCGCCGACGCCGCCGCCCGAGAGGTCGGGGGTGGCGGAGTTGTCGCCCGCGGTCCACGCGCCGGGAACGGCGTCGCCGTTCTCGTCGGCGATGTGGAGATCGGCGCGACCGCGGATGCGCCCGCGCTCCTCGATCGTGAAGTCGGTGCTGCGCACCATCGGGTTCGCCATGACACCGGCGGTCCAGATGATGAGGTCCGACTCGAAGCTCTGGCCGGTCGAGAGCTCGATCTTGCCGCCCACCGCGCTCTGCAGCTGCGTGTCGAGGTGCACGGTCGCGCCGCGCTCGTCGAGGCTCTTGAGCACCCACTTGCTCGTCTCGAGCGACACCTCGGGCATGATGCGGCCCATCGCCTCGATGAGGTGGAAGTGCGTCTCGTCGAAGTCGATCGTGTCGTACTGGCCGACGAGAGAGCTCGCGAAGCTGCGGAGCTCGGCGAACACCTCGATGCCGGCGAAGCCACCGCCGACGACGACGACGGTGAGCAGACGCTCGCGCTCCGGGCTGCCCTTGGGCAGGTTCGAGGCCTTCGCGAAGTTGTCGGTGAGACGGTCGCGGATCCAGACGGCTTCTTCGATCGTCTTGAGGCCGACAGCCTCATCGGCGACGCCGGGGATGGGGAACGTGCGCGAGACAGCGCCCGCGGTCATGACGATGTGGTCGTAGTCGACCGTCCACGGCTCGCCGACGGCCGGAGTGATCTCGGCGGTCTTCGCGGCGTGATCGACCTTCGTGACCTTCGCCGTGATGACGTTGGTCTTCTTGAGATGACGACGGTGCGAGACGATCGCGTGGCGACCCTCGATCGACCCGGCTGCCACCTCAGGGAGGAACGGCTGGTACGTCATGTAGGGAAGCGGGTCGACCATCGTGACCTCCGCCTCACCGCGACGCAGGTGCTTCTCGAGCTTCTTGGCGGTGTAGAAACCGGCGTAGCCGCCGCCGACGATCAGGATCTTGGGCACCTTGACGGGTCTCCTAGCTAGGAATAAACAGACTGACCCATCTTACCGGGTCCGGGATGCACGTCGGACCGCGAAGCCCGCACCCACTCCGAACCCTCCCAGGATGAACACCACCACAAGGAATCCGATGAGCGGCGCCCCCACCTGCGAGAGCTGAAGCGGCGACGGCAGCAGCACGCCCACGGGGTCGAATGCGTCGGACGGCTCGTCGAATTCGACCGGCGCCGCCACGGGCTCCCCACCCACCGGCGCGACCTCCTGCGGCCGGTTCACCCGGATCCACTCGCCCAGATCCCCCATCGGGTTCGCGTCGACGCTGGGCACCTCGGCGGTGACGGCGGCGAACGCATCGAGCACCCCGAACCCGTAGGTGACGTCCGCCCCTGGCACACCCGCATCCTTCGCGGTGGCGGTGATGCGGTTGATGATGTCGGCCGCGCCGAGCTGCGGATGCGCGGACTTCACGAGAGCCACCACCCCTGCCACGATCGGGGTCGCTCCGCTCGTGCCGTTCCAGCGCACATAGCTGCCGCCCGGCGTGACGCCCACAAGATCCTCGCTGGGGGCGGAGACGCCGATGGTGACACCCTGCGCCGACGCATCATGACTGGAGGCACCCTGCCGGTCGAGGCCCGCGACGGTGAGCACGCCCGGCATCGTCGCCGGCGCGCCGACCGCCTCCGTGCCCGAACCCCGGTTGCCCGCCGCGGCGACGATGACGACATCGTTCTCGGCGGCGTACAGGAACGCCTCATCCCAGCTCCTCGGCCAGTCGACCGTGTTGCGGGTGAGGGACATGTTGATGACGTCCGCCCCGTTGTCGACAGCCCAGCGCACCGCCTCCGCGATCTGCGCATCCGAATCGCCGCGGCTGAAGCTCATCGAGATCGCGAGGATCGACGCGTCGGGAGCGCTGCCGATGACACCCGATGCAGCCCCGGTGCCGCGCCCCGCGGCGAGCGAGGCCACGAGCGTGCCGTGGCTGCTGCTGGGACCGATCGGGGTGCGGCCGTCGCTGCTTCCCAGCCCCGAGACGTCGGTGCCGCCGACAACCGCACCCCGCAGCTCGGGCGGATCGCCGACGCCGGTGTCGATGACGGCGATCGTCACCCCCGCGCCGCGGGTGAGCGTCCACGCCTTGCGGATGCCGTAGTCATCCAGCCAGTACTGGGCGTCGCGCACGGCGTCGGTCGGCGCGGCCGCGACCGGCTGCGCACACGCAGGCACGGAAGACAGGAGCGCGCACGCCAGCATCGCGGCCACGACGAAGCGGACGCGGCGCATGGGGTCAGCCGGCGACGGCAGCACCCGGCTCGGCACAGGTGCAGCGGTCAGGCGACCAGCTGGAGCGTGCGAGCGCGGCATCGCCGATCGGGTTGAGACCCGGGCCCGCCGCAAGAGCGTGACCGGCGAGAGCGTGCAGGCACTTGACGCGCTCCGGCATGCCGCCCGCCGAGAAGCCCGCGATCTCCTCCACGACCTCCACGCTGTCGCGGTCGGCGAGGTAGGACTCGTGCGCCGCGCGGTACGCAGCCGCGACCTCCGGTTCCTCCAGCATCGCCGCGAGCTCGGGCATGACGCCCGTGGCCTCGAGGGTCGACATCGCGGCCGTCGCGCCGGGGTGCGACAGGTAGTAGAGGGTGGGGAACGGCGTGCCGTCGGGAAGCCGCGGGCTCGTCGCCACCACGGTGGGGTTGCCGCACACGCAGCGCGCGGCGATGCCGATCACGCCGCGCGCGGGGCGCCCGAGCTGCTGGGAGACGACGGCGATCTCCGCGTGGGTGGGGGTGTCGAACGGCGGACGGGTCATCCGGAGCCCTCCTGGGCGGGACTGTCGACGACGGGGGCGTCGCCGGGAGCGGGAGATGTGGTGAGACCTGCCGTGTACACGGACGACAGGAAGGCGTCGATCCAGTCGACCGACTCGGTCTGGACGCTGTCGGTGACAGGGACGTCGTCGTCGGGGATGAGAGGCGAGGTGTCGCCGCCGAGCACAAGGTAGCTCGTGTCGCCCGGGTAGACGTAGAACAGACGATCGCGCGCCTGCGCCTCGATGTAGGCGGGGTCGGACCAGCGCGCCACCTCGGCGTCGATCTGGTCGAGACGCTCCGAGGCCTCGGCGACCTCGCGCTCAAGCTGGGCGATCTGCTGGCGCTGCTCGACGAGGGTCTTCAGCTGCGGCGCGAGCATCACGAGCGCCGCCACCACGAGCAGGAGGATCGTGAGCGCGAACCCCGACAGGCGGAAATCACGCAGCCACTGCATGCCCGCAGTCGGCTCCGCCATGGCGACGGGCACGCGTTCGGTGCGGGGCTTGCGACTCACCCTCCCAGGCTATCCGCACGAACGCGGATGGGGCGGAGCGCCGCAGCGCCCCGCCCCATCCGTCTCGTCGTGCTCAGGCGCGACGGAAGGCGCTGCGACCCGCGTAGACGGCGGCGTCGCCGAGCTCCTCCTCGATGCGCAGGAGCTGGTTGTACTTCGCGACGCGCTCCGAACGCGCGGGGGCGCCGGTCTTGATCTGGCCGGCGTCGGTCGCGACCGCGAGGTCGGCGATCGTGGTGTCCTCGGTCTCACCGGAACGGTGCGAGAGGATCGCGGTGTAGCCCGCGCGCTGCGCGTTCGACACGGCGTCGAGGGTCTCGGTGAGGGTTCCGATCTGGTTCACCTTGACGAGGATCGAGTTGCCGGCGCCGAGGTCGAGGCCCTGCTGGAGGCGCTTCGGGTTGGTGACGAAGAGGTCGTCGCCGACGAGCTGCACCTTGCTGCCGAGACGCTCGGTGAGCGCGACCCACGCGTCCCAGTCGTCCTCGGCGAGCGGGTCCTCGATGCTGATGATCGGGTACTCGGTGGTGAGCGCCGCGTAGTAGTCGATCATCTGGTGGGCCGTGAGCTCGGCGCCCTCGTAGCGGTACACGCCGTCGTGGAAGAACTCGGTGGAGGCCACGTCGAGACCCAGCGCGATCTGGTCGCCCATGGAGTAGCCGGCCTTCTCGACCGCGCCGATGATGAAGTCGAGCGCCTCGCGAGCGGTGGCGATGTCGGGAGCGAAACCACCCTCGTCGCCGAGACCGGTGGCGTAGCCCTTGGACTTCAGCTCCGACTTGAGCGCGTGGTAGACCTCCGCGCCCCAGCGAAGGGCCTCGCGGAAGGTCGGCGCACCGACGGGCAGGATCATGATCTCCTGCGCGTCGAGACCGTTGTCGGCGTGCGCACCGCCGTT